>NZ_JBVITE010000013.1:118123-177074 GCF_055575155.1 Kitasatospora sp. NPDC034533 | reverse complement strand
GGTGTGGCGACGACCCGGCTGGTGTCGGAGCTGACGGCCACGGGTGTGGTGCCGATCGGTCGTCCGATCGCGAACACGCGCCTGTATGTGCTGGACGGGTGCCTGTCGCCGGTGGCGCCGGGTGTGGTGGGTGAGTTGTATGTGGCGGGTGCGGGTGTGGCGCGCGGCTATGTGCGGCGGCCGGGTCTGACGGCGGAGCGGTTCGTCGCTGACCCGTTCACCGGCGAGCGGATGTACCGCACGGGTGACCGGGCGCGTTGGACGGCGGATGGCCAGGTGGTGTTCCTGGGCCGTGCGGACGACCAGGTCAAGGTGCGTGGTTTCCGGGTGGAGCCGGGTGAGGTCCAGGCCGTGATCGCCGGGCACCCGCAGGTCGCCCAGGCCGCGGTGGTGGCCCGCGAGGACACCCCCGGTGACGTGCGCCTGGTGGCCTACGTCGTCGCCGACGCGGACAAGGCCGGGCTGCCGGAGTCGGTGCGTGCATTCGTCGGCGAGCGGCTGCCCGGGCACATGGTGCCGTCGGCGGTCGTGGTGCTGGACGCACTGCCGCTGACCGGCAACGGAAAGCTGGACCGCCGCGCCCTGCCCGCCCCGACTCACACGGCGGGCGCGGGCCGCGCACCGGCCACGCCCCAGGAGCAGGCCCTGTGCGACGCGTTCGCGCAGGTCCTCGGACTGGAGAAGGTCGGTGTCGACGACGACTTCTTCGCCCTGGGCGGCCACTCGCTGCTGGCGCTCCGGCTGGTCAGCCGGATCCGCACGGCGCTGGGCGCGGAGCTGCCGCTGCGGGCGCTGTTCGAGACGCCCACGGTGGCCGGCCTCGCCGGCCGGCTCCCGGAAGCGGGCCAGGCCCGGACCGCGCTGGTCGTCGGCGTGCGCCCCGAGCGGATCCCGCTGTCGTTCGCCCAGCGCCGGCTGTGGTTCATCGGCCAGCTCGAGGGCCCGAGCGCGACCTACAACATCCCGATCGCGCTGCGGCTGTCCGGTGCGATGGACGACGCGGCGCTGGGCGCGGCGCTGCGCGATGTGCTCGCCCGCCACGAGGTGCTGCGGACGGTGTTCCCGGCCGAGGACGGTCACCCCCGTCAGCAGGTGGTGGAGACCGACCGTCTGGCGTGGGAACTGCAGGTGGTCGAAACGGACCCGGCGGACCTGGCCGACGCCGTACGAGGGGCCTCCGAGTACGCCTTCGACCTGTCGGCTGAGGTTCCGTTCCGGGCCTGGCTGTTCACCAGTGGTCCGGACGAGTGCGTGCTCGTCCTGGTACTCCACCACATCGCAGGCGACGCGTGGTCGAGGGGCCCGCTGGCCCGGGACATCGCCGCCGCCTACGCGGCGCGCCGGCAGGGCCGGGCGCCGGAGTGGGAGCCGCTGCCGGTGCAGTACGCGGACTACGCGCTCTGGCAGCGCGAGTTGCTCGGCGGGGCGGACGACCCGGAGAGCCTGCTCTCCCGCCAGGTGGCCTACTGGCACGATGCGCTGGCCGATGTGCCGGAGGAACTGGACCTCCCGTTCGACCGGCCGCGTCCGGCGGTGGCGAGCTACCGGGGGCACGGGGTGCCGCTGGAGGTCCCCGCGGAGGTGCACCAGAAGCTGGTGGCGCTGGCACGTGCCGAGGGCGTGACGCTGTTCATGGTGCTGCAGGCCGCGCTCGCGGTGCTGTTCTCGCGTCTGGGCGCTGGTACGGACATTCCGATCGGTGTGGCGGTGGCCGGGCGTACCGACGAGGCACTGGACGACCTGGTCGGGTTCTTCGTCAACACCCTGGTGATGCGCACCGACCTGTCCGGTGACCCGAGCTTCACGCAGGCACTCTCCCGGGTGCGCGAGGCCGGCCTGGGAGCTTTTGCTCACCAGGACGTGCCGTTCGAGCTGCTGGTGGAGGAGCTGGCCCCGGCCCGGTCGCTGTCGCGCCACCCGCTGTTCCAGACGATGCTGACGCTGCAGAACACCGGGCGGGCCGCGGCGAGTCTGCCGGGTCTGCGGTCGCGGGGTGTGGCGGCGGACCTGCCGGTCGGCATGTCGACGGCGAAGTTCGATCTGGACGTGTCGGTCGGCGAGGCTCTGGACGCCGAGGGCCGTCCGGCGGGTCTGCGCGGTGCGCTCAACGGCGCGGCGGACCTGTTCGACCGGGCCTCGGTGGAGCGGCTCGCCGAGCGCTGGGTGCGGGTGCTGACGACGGTGGCCGCCGACCCGTGGCTGCCGCTGAGCGCGGTGGACGTGCTCGGCGAGGGTGAGCGGCAGCGGCTGCTGACGGAGTGGAACGACACCGTGACCGACGTGTCGCCCGGTACCTTGCCCGAGCTGTTCGAGGCCCAGGTGGCGCGCACCCCGCAGGCGGTGGCGGTGGCGGGTGACGGCGTCGAGCTGTCGTACGCCGAACTGGACGCCAGGGCGAGCCGGTTGGCGGACCTGCTGGCGGGCCGGGGCATCGGCCCGGAGTCGGTGGTCGCCGTCTGCATGGGGCGCGGTGCCGACCTGGTGGTGTCGCTGCTGGCGGTGCTCAAGGCCGGCGGCGCCTACCTGCCGGTGGATCCCGGCTATCCGGCGGACCGGATCGCCTATGTGCTCCGGGACGCGAACGTGGCGCTGGTGCTGTCGTCGACGGCGAGTGCCGCGGTGCTGCCGGAGTCGGACGCGCCGGTGCTGCTGGTCGACGAGCCGTCGGTGGTGGCCGAGTGGGCCGTACTGGACGGCCGGGTGTCGACCGGAGCGCTGTCGCCGGAGCATCCCGCGTATGTGATCTACACCTCCGGTTCGACGGGTGTGCCCAAGGGCGTCGCTGTCACCCATGCCGGTGCGGTGAACCTGCTGACGGTCGACGGCTGGAACACGGGCCCGGGCGACCGGGTGCTGCAGTTCGCGTCGGTGGGCTTCGACGCGGCGACCTGGGAGCTCCTGATGGCGCTGTGGTCGGGCGCCTGCCTGGTGGTGGCGCCGGCCGACGAACTGCTGCCGGGCGCGGGGCTGGAGCAGGTGGTGGCGCGGCACGGGGTGACGCATCTGCTGCTGCCGCCGGCGGTGCTGGGGGTGCTCGACGCGTCGGCTCTGGAACCGGTGACAACGCTGTTCTCGGGCGGCGAGGCGCTGGGGCCGGAGCTGGCGGCGAAGTGGGCGCCGGGTCGACGGTTCATCAACGCGTACGGTCCGACGGAGATCACGGTCTGCGCGACGATGACCGGTCCGCTGGCACCGGGGGATGAGCCGAGCATCGGCCGGCCCAACGCCAACACCCGGGTGTACGTGCTGGACGGGTCCCTGCAGCCGGTCGCCCCCGGCGTGGTCGGGGAATTGTACATCGCGGGGTCCGGAGTGGCCCGCGGGTACCTGCACCGGCCGGGGCTGACCGCGCAGCGGTTCGTGGCCGACCCCTGCGGGGCCGCGGGCTCGAAGATGTACCGCACCGGAGACCGGGCGCGCTGGACGGCCGACGGGCGGCTGCTGTACGCCGGCCGGGCGGACGACCAGGTGAAGATCCGCGGGTTCCGGATCGAGCCGGGCGAGGTCCAGTCGGTGCTGGCCGAGCACCCCGGAGTCATTCATGCGGCCGTCGTGGTGCGTGAGGATACCCCCGGCGACAAGCGCCTGGTCGGCTATGTCGTCCCCGCCGACGGCAGCGCCGCGGCGGGCACGGTCGGCGAGGCGCTGGCTGGCGCCGTGCGCGGTCTGGCCGCCGAGCGGCTGCCGGACTACATGGTCCCGTCGGCGGTGGTGGTGCTGGAGGCATTGCCGTTGACGTCGAACGGCAAGCTGGACCGCCGCGCGCTGCCCGCGCCCGAGTACACCGCGGTCGCCGCCGCCGCGGCGGTGGGCCGCGGGCCCGCCACCGCGCTCGAGGCCGTGCTGTGCGAGGAGTTCGCGGCGGTGCTCGGCGTGGCGTCGGTCGGGGTCGAGGACGACTTCTTCCGACTCGGCGGGCACTCGCTCCTCGCGGTCACGCTGGTGGCGCGGCTCGAGGCGCGCGGAGTGACGGTCTCGGTGCGGAACCTGCTGGCCACCCCGACGGTCGGCGGGCTGATGAACGGGATGAGCCTGGCCTCGGTGCAGGACGCGATGGGAGTGCTGCTGCCGATCCGTACGCAGGGGAGCAAGCCGCCGTTCTTCTGCGTCCACCCCGGCGGTGGGCTGAGCTGGTCCTACATGCCGCTGGCCCGTTTCGTCCCGGGGGAGGTCCCGCTCTACGGCTTGCAGGCCCGCGGCGTCGACGGCGCGGGCGAGTACGCGCGCTCGGTCCGGGAGATGGCGGCGGACTATGCCGAGCAGATCCGCACCGTGCAGCCGACCGGTCCGTACCACCTGCTGGGCTGGTCGTTCGGCGGGATTCCGGTGCACGAGATCGCCGTCCAGCTCCAGGCCGCCGGTGAGGAGGTGGCTGCGCTGGTGATCATGGACGCCTATCCCGCGCCGCCCCGCCCGGACGGTGAGTCCGCGGACCGGGACCGGCAGCCCGTCGACGCCCGCGTCCTCGAGGACGACGGGAAACTGGCCCCGGTCATGGAACGGATGCGTCGCGAGGCGGGTCAGGCGCTCGGCGCGATCTCGGACGAGGAGTTCCGGCGCCTCGCGCAGGTCTTCATCAACAACAGCCTGCTCCGGCAGGAGCACGCTCCCGGCCGGTTCGACGGGGACGCGCTGGTGCTCGTCGCGGCGGAGGGTCGACCCGACGGCGCGCCGACCGCAGACAACTGGAAGCCCTTCGTGTCCGGGGAGATCTCGGCGGTCCAACTGCCCTGCACGCACTCCGACATGATCCGGCCGGACATGCTGGCCGCGGCGTGGTCGGCGGTCTCCGACTGGCTGGGATAGGAGAGGGCTGACGAGGCGTCGTGCCACTGCCGCAGTGCCCGGACCGGGATGCCCGGACCGGGCACTGCGGCGTTCGGTTTCCCGGGCCGGATCGAATGGATAGCCTAGGAACCTAGATGAAGAGAGATGATGGTGATCGAGTTCCACCTGAATGCCCGTTCGGGCGTCGCGCCGTACATGCAGCTGGTTCAGCAGGTGCGCCAGGCGCTACGCCTGGGCGTGCTGACCGAGGGTGACCAACTGCCCACGGTCAAGGACGTCGTGGCCAAGGTGGCGATCAACCCCAACACCGTGCTCAAGGCATACCGGGAACTTGAGCACGAGGGCCTGGTCGCGCCCCGCCCCGGGAAGGGCACCTTCGTGACCAGGACACTCAGCGACGCATCTCTGGCCGCGCACGAGCCGCTGCGGGCAGACCTGCGCCACTGGCTCGACAAGGCCCGAAGAGCCGGCCTGGACGAGGAGAGCATCGAGGCCTTGTTCATGACCACCTTTCGAACCACCAGTAAGTAGGAACCATGACCGCCATGCTGGAGACCAGCAGGTTGAGCAAGCTGTACGGGCGCCACCAGGCGCTGAGCGACTGCACGTTGAGCGTTCCGGCGGGTCGCGTGGTCGGCTTGGTCGGCGCCAACGGTGCCGGGAAGACCACCCTGCTGAAGATGGCCTGCGGACTGGTGGCACCGACCTCGGGAACCATCGAGGTCTTCGGCGAGCGTCCCGCGGCCGACGCGGCGCAGCTGGCGAAGGTGGGCTACGTCGCCCAGGACACGCCCGTCTACGCCGGGCTGTCCGTCGGCGACCACCTGCGCCTGGGGGCGCGCCTCAATCCGAACTGGGACCACGACCTGGCGGAACGCCGGATCCGGCAGCTGGGTCTGAACCCGGCCCAGCGGGCAGGTGCGCTCTCCGGTGGCCAACGCGCCCAACTCGCGTTGGCGCTGGCCGTCGCCAAGCTGCCCGAGCTGCTGATCCTCGACGAGCCGGTGGCCAGCCTGGACCCGCTGGCCCGGCGCACGTTCCTGCGGAACCTGATGGAGTTCGTCGCTGAGCACTCCGCCGGCGTGGTGCTCTCCTCGCACCTGGTCGCCGACCTGGAACGGGTCTGCGACTACCTCGTCGTGTTGGCCGGCTCCCGGGTCCGGCTCGCGGGCGAGGTCGACGAGCTGCTCGCCACGCACGTCCGGATCACCGGCCCCCGGCGTGATCCCGGAACCCTGCCGGCGGGGGTGGAGGTCGTCCAGGCCGATCACACCGAGCGGCAGAGCACGTTCATCGTGCGGACCGACACTCCGATCGACGACTCGAACTGCAGTGTGGACGAACTGAGCCTGGAGGACCTGGTCCTCACCTACATGGCCCAGGCAGCCACCGAACCCGGCTACGGAACCCTCTCGGAGGCGGCGCGATGATCTGGTTGACCTGGCGTCAGTACCGCTCCCAGATCGTGGTGGCTCTCGCCGCCCTCGGCGCGGTCGCCGTCACCCTCGCGATCACGGGGGTGCGGCTGCGGCACTCCTACGACGCCACCCTCGCCGGCTGCCGGGCCCACGGCGGCTGCGAAACCGCGCTGGCCGCGTTCGGGTCGCAGTATGGCGTTCTGGAGACCTACGTCAACGCCGTGCTGATCGCGGTTCCCGGTCTGATCGGCGCCTTCTGGGGCGCGCCCCTGGTCACCCGCGAGCTGGAGACCGGCACCTACCAACTGGCGTGGAACCAGAGCGTGCCGCGGACCCGCTGGCTCGTCGTCAAGCTCGGCTCGGTCGCCGCGGTCGGTATGGCCGCCAGCGGCCTACTCTCCCTGCTGGTGACGTGGTGGGCCGGCCCGCTCGACCACGTTCACGCGGACCGGTTCAACCCGGAGGCGTTCGCCGCCCGCGGTGTGGCCCCCATCGGCTACGCCGCCTTCGCCGTGGCCCTCGGCGTCGTCAGCGGTGTACTGATCCGCCGAACCGTGCCGACCATGGCCGTGACGCTCGCGGTCTTCGCAGCGGTGCAGATCGTCATGCCGCTGGCGGTCCGACCGGTCCTGATGCCTCCGGCTCGCAGCACCGCGGCGCTCGACGCCGGCACCCTCGCCGCCGCCAGTAGCATCGAGGTGACGGGCAGCGGCAGCGACAGCCGCCTCTACGTGGGTATCGCTCAGCCCGACTCCTGGGTCCTGTCCAAGGACCCGGCCGTCGACTCGGCGGGCAGGGCGTACCAGGGGGCGGAGTCCTGTCTGGCGGCCGGGCAGGCGCAGTTCACGGCCTGTGTTGCCGAGGCGGGTCTCCAGCAGGCGGAGACCTATCAACCCGCCGACCGCTACTGGGGGTTCCAGTGGCTCGAAGTCGCGATCTTCCTCGCCCTCGCCGGCGGGCTGGCCGGTCTCGGACTCTGGGCCGTACGCCGACTGGAGTGAGCGGACCGGCGCCCCCGGGCGGGCGCCGGTCAATGCCGCAGCAGCAGGGCGGGTTGCTCGACCAGGTCGGCGACCAGGCGCAGGAACCCGCCGGCCGCGCCGCCGTCGCAGACGCGGTGGTCGAAGGTGAACGACAGCTGGGTCACCTCGCGCACCGCCAACTCGCCGCCGTGGACCCAGGGTTTGGCCACGATCCGGCCGACGCCGAGCATCGCCGCCTCGGGGTGGTTGAGGAGCGGGGTGGAGCCGTCGACGCCGAACACGCCGTAGTTGTTGAGCGTGAAGGTGCTGCCGGTCAGCTCCGCCGGAGTGAGCGAGCCGGCCCGCGCGGACTCCGTCAGCCGGGCCAGTTCCTCGCCGAGCCGCTCCAGCCCGAGCAGCTGCGCGTCCCTGACCACCGGGACCACCAGACCGCGTTCGCTCTGCGCGGCGAAGCCCAGGTGCACGGCGGAGTGCCGACGGATGCCGTCGGCCGCCACGCTGGCGTTGAGCTCGGGGTAGCGGGCCAGCGCGACGGTGCAGATCCGCGCCAGCAGGGCCAGCACGCTGATCCTGGGGCCGGCGGCGCGGTTCAGCTGCTGCCGCAGCTCCATGAGGCCGGTGGCGTCGGCGTCCACCCAGCAGGTGGCGGCGGGGATCTCCCGGTGGCTGAGGGTGAGCTTCTCGGCCGCCGCCTTGCGCAGGCCGCGCAGCGGGACGACGCCCTCGGCGGCCACCGCTGCCGGAGCGACGGTCGCCGCAGTGGCCCGCTCGACGTCGGCGCGCATGATCAGGCCCTCCGGGCCGCTGCCGGTCACGGCGGTCAGCTCGATGCCGTTCTCCCTGGCCAGCCGCCGCACCAGCGGCGAGACCACGGCGACCACGGCCGGGGCAGGTTCCATCGGCTCGGGCTCAGGGGCCGGGGTCGGGACCCCCACCCGGCGGCGCCGTGCGCCCTTGTCGGCCTCCGCCACGCCGTATCCGACGAGCGGCCGCTCGCCGTCGGGCATGGCATCGGCGACCGTCACCAGCGGCGCGCCCACGGCGATCTCCTCGCCCTCCTCGCCGTACCGCGCGGTGACCACCCCGCCGTACGGGCAGGGCACCTCCACCACGGCCTTGGCCGTCTCCACCTCCACCACCGGCTGGTCGACCGCGATCACCTCGCCGACCTCGACCATCCAGCGCACCACCTCCGCCCCGGTGAGACCCTCACCGAGGTCGGGCAGCCGGAACTCCCGCACGACGGGCATCATGCTCAGTCCTCCCACTGCAGCCGGGCGACCGCGTCCAGGATCCGGTCCACCCCGGGCAGGTGGTGGTGCTCCAGCATCGGCGGCGGGTACGGGATGTCGAAACCGGTGACCCGCAGCACGGGCGCGGCCAGGTGGTGGAAGCAGCGCTCGGTGACCCGGGCGGCGATCTCCGCGCCGGTGCCACCGAAGCCGCTCGCCTCGTGCACCACCACGGCCCGGCCGAGCGAGCGCACCACCCGGCAGACCGTCTCGTCGTCGAACGGCACCAGGGTGCGCAGGTCCAGCACCGCGAGGTCCCAGCCCTCGGCCTTCGCCGCCTCCGCCGCCTCCAGGCAGACCGGCAGCGAGGGGCCGTAGGTGATCAACACGGCGGAGGTCCCGGTGCGCCGCAGCACCGCCCGGCCGATCGGCTCGACCGGAGCCGCCGGGTCGAAGTCGGCCTTGCCCCAGTAGAGCCGCTTGGGCTCCAGGAAGACCACCGGGTCGTCGGAGGCGATCGACGCGCGCAGCAGCCCGTACGCGTCGGCCACCGTCCCCGGCGTGACCACGTGCAGGCCGGGGGTGCTGGTGTAGTACGCCTCGGAGGCGTCGCTGTGGTGCTCGACGCCGCCGATGCCGCCGCCGTACGGGATGCGGACGGTGATCGGCAGCGGGAGCCGGCCCGCCGTACGGTTGCGCATCTTGGCGACGTGCGAGAACAGCTGCTCCAGCGCCGGGTAGGCGAAGGCGTCGAACTGCATCTCGACGACCGGGCGCAGCCCGTACATCGCCATGCCGATCGCGGTGCCGAGGATGCCGGCCTCGGCCAGCGGGGTGTCCAGGCAGCGGTCCGGTCCGAACTCGGCGGTGAGCCCGTCGGTGATCCGGAAGACGCCGCCGAGCGCGCCGACGTCCTCGCCGAGGACGTGGACCGTCGGGTCCTCGCGCAGGGCGTCCCGCAGCGCGGAGTTGAGCGCCTGCGCCATGGTCGCAGTACGAGTCGTGGTCATCGCTCGGCCTCCGCAGCCAACTCAGCCGCCAACTGGTGCTGCTGCTCCAGGAGTTGCGGGGTTGGCTGGTCGTACAGGTGCCGGAACAGCGACATCGGGTCGAGCACCGGCTCGGCGTGGAACCCGAAGCGCATCCGGGACGCCAGGGTCTCGGCCGCCTCGGTCGCCTCGGCTGTCGCCGCGTCGTCCAGCAGGCCCATGGCGCGTAGCCGGTGCTCCATCAGCAGCAGCGGGTCGTGCTCCCGCCAGGCCGTGACCTCGTCCGAGTCGCGGTAGCGGGTGTCGTCGTCGGCGTTGGTGTGGGCGTCCAGGCGGTAGGTGACCGCCTCGACCAGGGTCGGGCCGCCGCCGCTGCGGGCGCGCTCCACCGCTTCGGTGAGCACCTGGTGCACCGCGACCACGTCGTTGCCGTCGACCAGGCGCCCGCGCATGCCGTAGCCGACCGCTTTGTGCGCCAGGGTGGGCGCGGCGGACTGGGCGCTGAGCGGGACGGAGATCGCGTAGCCGTTGTTCTGCACCAGGAAGACCACCGGCGCGTTGAGTACGGCCGCGAAGTTCAGCGCCTCGTGGAAGTCACCTTCGCTGGTGCCGCCGTCGCCCATCATGGCAAGCGCCACCACCGGGTCGCCGGCCAGCCGGGCCGCGTGCGCCAGGCCCACGGCGTGTGGCGCCTGGGTGGCGAGCGGGGTGCACAGCGGGGCGGTGCGGGTGGCCCGTGCGTCATAACCGGTGTGCGCGTTCCCACGCAGTAGCGTCAACGCCTCCAACGGATCCACCCCGCGCCCGACCACCGCCAGGGTGTCCCGGTAGCTGGGGAACAGCCAGTCGTCGGGCCGCAGCACCATGGCTGCCGCCACCTGACAGGCCTCCTGACCGGTGGAGGACGGGTACACGGCCAGCCGGCCCTGCTTGGTCAGGGTGGTGGCCTGCTGGTTGTAGCGCCGGCCCACCACCAGACGGCGGTAGAGGTCCAGCAACAACGCCGGATCGGTTCTCGCCATGGCGGGCGTACCGAGCATCCGGACGGGGGAGTCGTCCGGGAGTAGCGGCGCCGGGTCGGTGCGGGGGCCGGTCGCGCCGGGGAGCCACCCGGGTGCGGCGGTCTGGCGACGGTGGTCGAGAGCGGTCATCTCGGCTTCTCCGGGATGGTGGGGACCGCCTGCCGTCCGTCGGTCCGGTCGGACGAGCGGTAGGCGGACGGTGCGTGACGGAGGACCGGGCCGGGCCGGTCAGTGGGCCTCGGAGTGGAGCCCCGAGTCGACCGAGTCCTTCTGGGCGAACTGGGTGTGGTACAGGTCCGCGTAGAAGCCGCCCGTCGCGAGCAGTTCGTCATGGGTGCCGCGCTCCCGGATCCGGCCCGCGTCGATGACCAGGATCTGGTCGGCGTCGCGGATCGTGGACAGCCGGTGCGCGATCACCAGGGAGGTCCGGCCGGCCAGGGCGGTCTTCAGCGCGCGCTGGATCGCGGCCTCGGACTCCGAGTCCAGGTGTGCGGTGGCCTCGTCCAGGACGACGATCGGGGGCGCCTTGAGCAGCAGGCGCGCCAGGGCGATCCGCTGCTTCTCACCGCCGGAGAGCCGGTAGCCGCGGTCGCCGACAACCGTGTCGAGGCCGTCCGGGAGCGCGGAGATCGAGTCCCAGATCCGTGCGGCGGTGCAGGCCTCGATCACCTCCTGCTCGGTGGCGTCCGGGCGTGCGTACAGCAGGTTGGCCCGGAGCGTGTCGTGGAACAGGTGGGAGTCCTGGGTGACCACGCCGACCGTGTCGCGAAGGGACTGCAGGGTGAGGTCGCGGATGTCGTGACCGCCGATCCGGACGGTGCCCGAGGTGGGGTCGTAGAGCCGCGGCACCAGCTGGGTGATGGTGGTCTTGCCGGCGCCGGACGAACCGACCAGCGCGGTCAGCTTCCCGGCCGGGGCGACGAAGCTGAGCTCCTGCAGGGTCAGCGGGTTGTCGGTGCCCTCCGGGGCCCGCACGGAGACGGACTCCAGCGAGGGGATCGACACCTCGTCGGCGCCCGGGTAGCGGAACGAGACCAGGTCGAACTCGACCTCCGGCGCGGCCTTGTCCTCGGCGGTGGGCAGCGCCCGGGCGTTCGGCCGTTCCGCGATCAGCGGCTTCAGGTCCAGGATTTCGAAGACCCGGTCGAAGCTCACCAGCGCGGTCATCACGTTGACCTGCATGGTCGTCAGCTGGTTGATCGGGCCGTAGAGCCGCAGCAGCAGCGCCACCATGGCCGCCAGCGTGCCGATCTGGAGCCTGTCGTGCACGGCGAGGTAGCCGCCGAGGCCGTACACCAGCGCAGTGGTCAGGGCAGTGAGCACGGTGGCCGTGATGAAGAGCAGGCGCCCGTAGATGGCCGACGCCACGGTGATGTCGCGAATCCGGCCGGCCAACCTCTCGAACAGGGCGGACTCCTGGTTCGGCCGACCGTACAGCTTGGCGAGCATGGCCCCTGACACGTTGAACCGCTCGTTCATCATCGAGCCCATCTCGGCGTCGAGCTGCATGCGCTCACGGGTGAGCCGCTGCAGCCTGCGGCCGACCATCTTCGCGGGGGCGAAGAAGATCGGGATCATGACCAGGGCGGCGACGGTGATCTGCCAGGACAGGAAGAACATCGAACCGAGCACCAGCACCAAGGTCATCAGCGTGGAGACGCTCTGGGAGAGCAGGGTGGCCAGCGCCTGCCGGGCCCCCACGATGTCGGTGTTCAGCCGGCTGACCAGCGATCCGGTCTGCGCCCGGGTGAAGAAGGCCAGGGGCTGCTCCTGGACGTGCTGGAACACCTTGGTGCGTAGGTCGAAGACGAGCCCCTCGCCGATTCGGCCCGAGAACCAGGACTGGACGTAGAGGGCCACCGCGTCCACCACGGCCAGCACGCAGATGGTCCCGGCGAGCCAGAGCACCGTCGCGAGCCGCCGGGGCATGATGCCGTCGTCGATGATCGCCTTGAGCAGCAGGGGACTCGTCGCCGCGATCCCGGCGTCGATCACCGTGACCAGCAGCAGCATCGCCAGTGACCACCGGTAGCGCATCGCGTAGGGCACGACACGCCGGAGTGTACCGGGTTTGACCTGCTGGCCGGTGACCGAGTTCTTGTCGAAGCGCGGAAGCGTCGGACCCGTGCCCGGGTCGCCCATCTTGGCCACGAATACCTACCTCGTCAGTGTGCGTCAAGGAACTCGACAGTCGCCGCGTCGACCGCTTCAGGGTGCCCAAGGTGACCGCAGCCGGAGATTCCGCGGCGCCACGGTTCTCGGGCGCCGCGGAGTCGACGACTCTGGGGTTGCGCGGTGTCGATTGCTCGTGGCTTTTCGATGGCCCGTGGTTTTTCGATGGCCCGACCCGCGACGCGAGCGGTCGCAGCGGCGCCTCACTATCCCATTCGGCCGCTGCGCTGATCAATATTCGGACAGGTGCGGTTCGGCTGCGGCCGGCCCCGCGACCAGGGTGATGGCCGGTCGTTCAACTGCCGCGGCACGGCGGTTGAACGACTGCATTGATCGGCTGCGGGCCTTCCTCCATAGTGGAGTTCGGCGCAGTGCTGGCGTCCCGACGTGAGCACGGTCTGGTACGGGAAGCGGGTTCGACCGCACCCGTACTTCCGGTGCCGGCGGACAATGGTGCCGGCGACGGCGGATCACCGCGCGATCCATATCCATTCACCTGAGGAAGGACGGCGTGGTGACGAACCCGTTCGACGATCCCGATGCGAACTACCTGGTCCTGGTCAACGTGGAGGGTCAGCACTCGCTCTGGCCGGTATTCGTGGACGTTCCGGCCGGCTGGACCACCGTCTTCGGTGAGGCCGCACGGCAGGAGTGCCTGGACTTCATCGAGAAGTCCTGGACCGACATGCGCCCCAAGAGCCTGATCGAGGCCATGGGTTGAGTAGGACCCAGGGTTGAGTAGGACCCCCCATCCGTTCGGCCGGCCCTCGTGGCCGGCCGAACGGCTTTCCCGGGACATTTGAAGGGCGCCGGCAGCACGTTCGCGGGGCGCTCGCAGCACAGCGACCGCCCGCTCGGCCGACTGCCGGGCGGGCGGGCGCTGCCGGTCCGCGTTCCTTCCTTCGCTACCTCACCGCCGGCTCCGAGACCGCCGCCTCCGACACCGCGTCGCCGTAGTGCTCACGCACCCAGTCCGGCCGGTAGACGGTGTCCACGTAGCGCTCGCCCAGATCCGGCGCGATCGCCACCGCGATCAACTGATCGGAGCCCGGGCCGTGTTCGGAGAACCAGCGCTGGGCGCCGGCCACCACCGTGCCAGTGGAGCCGCCGAAGAGGAACCCGTGGCCGGCCAGTCTGTGGCAGGCTCGGATCGTGTCGGCCTCCGGGACCGTCACCACCTCGTCCACCAGGGACTCGTCCAGCAGCGGTGGCCGCACTCCGGAGCCGAGACCGGGGATCATCCGGCGTCCCGCCGGTCCGCCGAAGACCACGGAGCCGACGCTGTCCACCGCGACGATCCGCACGCCGGGCCGGTGCTCCTTGAACCAGCGGGCGCAGCCCATCAGGGTGCCGGTGGTCCCGGCGCCGACGAAGAGCAGGTCGAGCTCGGGGAACTGGTCGGCTATCTGGGGAGCCGTCAGCCGGTAGTGGGACCGCCAGTTGTCGGAGTTGACGTACTGGTTGAGCCATAGGTAGCGCTCGTCGCTCTCGCAGAGCCGCTGGACGTACGCCAGCCGGGCACCGAGGAACCCGGTCACCGGATCCGGCTCCGTGATGACATGCACCTCGGCGCCGAACGCCGCCATGATCTGGCGCGTGGCCGGATTGCACCGGGCATCGGTGACGCAGACGAAGCGGTGGCCCTTGCTCGCCGCGATCATGCTGAGCGCGACTCCCAGGTTCCCCGAGGAGGACTCCACCAGGATCGAGTCGAAGCCGAGCAGCCCCGACTTCTCGGCCGTCTCGACCATCGCCAGGGCGGGCTTCTGCTTGATCGAGCCGGAGAAGTTGAAGCCCTCGCACTTGAGATAGAGGGGCAGGTCGAAGGAAGAGGTCAGGTCTACGTACAGGCCGTCCTCATTGTATTCGTGAGGTGCCGAGATGATCACCGCGTGCCTCCCGTAGCCGCGCTTGTCAGGGATCCGGGCCGGTCAGCCGTAGCGGCGCAGCTCATGGAAGAAGTCCTCGACGACCCTCAGCTCTCCGGCGCCGAGCACGGTGTCGTAGACGTGCTTGCCGACCGCGAGGTCGAGCACCCCGAGGCCGAACGGGGAGAACACCACCGGCCGGTCGGCGGCGGGGGTCAGCCGCCCGGTGAGCACGTCGTCCAGGGTGCCGTCGATGAAGTCGCGGTGGCCGACCCGCTGTTCGGCCAGGTGCACCGAGGTGTCCGCCTTCAGGCAGTGCTCCACGTCGTCGACGACGTTGGTCGAGGCGAGCACCACCTCGGGGGACAGGTCACGCAGCGAGACGTGCAGGACCAACGGGTTGTGCGAGAACCAGGCCGGGTCGGTGACGTGCGGGGTGCCGGCGGTGGTGGCGAAGACCAGCAGGTCGCTGTTGCGGACCAGGTCCTCGGCGCTGCCGTGCACGGTGACCCGGGCCGAGCCGTCGGTGGAGCGCTTCAGGTAGTCGGCGTAGCCGCGGGCGTGCTCGGCGGACAGGTCGAACACGCCGAACTCGTCGAAGGACCAGCCGGTGCCGGCCAGGTAGTCGTTGATGTAGCGGGCGATCAGGCCGACCCCGAAGAAGCCGATCCGCCGGGGGCGGTCGTCGCGCTTGGTGAGATGGTCGGCCGCCAGCGCCGCGGAGGCCGCGGTGCGGCTGGCGCTGATGATCGAGCTCTCCAGGCAGGCCAGCGGGTAGCCGGTGTCGTGGTCGTTGAGGATCAGCACGGCCGAGGCGCGGGGGATGCCGCGCTCCAGGTTCTCCGGGAAGCTGGAGATCCACTTGATGCCGTCCACCCGGGTCTCGCCGCCGATGGAGGCGGGCAACGCGATGATCCGGGAGCTGGGGCGGTCGGGGAAGCGCAGGAAGTACGACGGCGGGTTGACGGTGTCACCGGCGCCGTGTGCGCGATAGGCGGACTCGATGAGATCGACGATCTCCCGGTGCCGGCCGTCGAGGACCCGGTGGACCTGGCCGCCGGAGATCACGGCGAACGGGGGCACAGCGGTGTTGTCGGGCATGCGGACTCCGTGGTTCTGGACTGGGCGTAGGCAAATGGGCTGAGGCCGGGTCAGGACGGGAGGTGGTCGGGGAGGCCGACCGGGTCGCCGAGGACGGCGACGATCTCCCGCCTGCCCTGGTAGGGGGCCCGACTGTGTGCCATCCGAAGGTTGTCGACCAGCAGGACGTCGCCCTCCTGCCAGGGCTCGCCGACCGCGGCCCTGAGGTAGACCTCGTTGATCGTCTGGACGGTCTCGTCGGAGATGGCCGAGCCGTCGCCGTACGCGGTGTTGAAGGGCAGGCCGTCGGGGCCGTAGACGTCGACCAGGTAGTCGCGGATCACCGGGTCCATGGTCCGCTCGTTGAGGAACGCCGCCTGGTTGAACCAGATCCGGGCACCGGTGCGCGGATGCCGGACCACGGCGGCACGCCGCTGCCGGGTGCGCAGCCGGTCGCCGGGCAGCCACTCGTGCTCCAGACCGGCGGCCGCGCAGTACGCGTCGACCTCGGCCCGGTCATCGGTCTGGAACGCGTCGCTCCAGGGGACACCGACCTCGTGGTACATCCGGGTGAGGAGCCAACCCTCGCGGGTGAAGCGCTCCACCAGCTCGGCGGGCAGCGCCTTGAGCACCTCCTGGCCGTCCGCCACCTCGGTCTTCCCGCCGCCGGCCGGCGCGGTCAGGCAGCCGAACAGCAGCAGGCTCGGGACCTCGGAGGCGTAGCTGAGCTCGTGGTGCATGCACATGGGCTCGTCGGCGGGCCACTCGGAGGCGGAGTAGACGCCGTCGGCGTGCGTGCCGCGCGGGGCGAACCGCTCCCGCTCGGTCATCCGCTCGATACCCAGGCCGTCGGCGACCGCGGCCACCTGGGCGGCCGAGCCGACGCCCAGTCCGCGCAGCAGCACCGCCCCGTGCTCGGCGACCAGCGCCCGCACCTCCTCGCGGTGCTCGGCTGCCCAGCCGGCGGCCCCGCCGGGGCTGGCAGCCGCCGTCCGGACGTGCAGGCCGCCGCGTCGGAGCTGCGTGCCCGGGGTCGCCGGGTCGGGGATGGTCGTGGAGCTCACGGTGTCGTCCTCTCGGGGGAGCTAGCGTTGATCCGGTCCAGCAGGGTCGCCACGTCGGCGACCGTGGGGGTGTCGGCCAGGTCCTTGACCGTCAGCACCTGGTCCAGCGCGATCACCAGGCGGATCGCGGTCATGGAGGTGCCGCCGAGCTCGGCGAACCGCGAGTCGCGGCCTATGCGCTCCAGCGGGACCTTCAGCAGCTCGGCCCACAGCCGGGCGACCCGGCGCTCGGAGTCGGTCGCCAGTGCCTCGACGGCGTCGTCGTCGGCCCGCTCGGACTCGGCGGCCATCCGCAGCAGTGCCTTCTTGTCGGTCTTGCCGTTCGCGGTGAGCGGCAGCTCCGGGATCCGGTAGAGGCGCTGCGGCACCATGTAGGCGGGCAGCGCTGCGGTCAGGGCCTGCCCGACCTCGGTGGGGGACGGGGCGTCCCGGCCGGTGAAGTAGCCGACCAGCTGGGGCTTCCCGGCACCGCCGGCGATCACCACGGCGCCGTCCCGCACGCCCGGGACCTGGAGCAGCCGGTTCTCGATCTCGCCGATCTCGATCCGGAAGCCGTTGATCTTCACCTGCGAGTCCCGGCGACCGAGGAACTCCAGGGTTCCGGAAGGCAACCAGCGGCCGAAGTCGCCCGAGCGGTAGAGCCGTTGATCCGGTCGGTGCGGGTCGAGGCCGAACGCCGCCTTGGTGCGCGCCTCGTCGTTGATGTAGCCGCGGCCGACGCAGATCCCGGAGAAGACGATCTCCCCGGGAGCGCCCAGCGGAACCGGGTCGAGCCGCTCGTCCACCACATACACCCGGACGTTGCGGACCGGTCGCCCGATCGGCACCGACCGCTGGTCCGGCACCCGGTCCATCACCTCGTGGTTGGTGTCGTCGGAAGTCTCGGTGAGCCCGTAGGCGTTGACCAGGAGCACGCCGGGGAAGGCGGCGAACCAGCGCTGGGCGAGTTCCTTCTTGAGCGCCTCACCGGTCACCGAGACGCAGCGCAGGGCGGGCAGCGGCCGGGGCCGCTCCCGCAGCGCCGACAGCACCACGTCCAGGTAGGAGGGGACCAGTTGGAGCACCTGGATGCCGTGGTCGGCCACCGTCCGGACGAACCGGTGGACGTCCAGGAGGGTCTCCTGCTCGATGATGTGGGTGCGGCCGCCCACCAGTAGCGCGCTGACCAGCTGCCACAGCGAGATGTCGAAGCACTGCGGCGCGGTCTGCGCCACCACCTGGCCCTCCTCGATACCGAGGTCCTCGATCTTGGCCAGCAGATGGTTGAGGAAGCCGTCGTGCTCGCACATCGCGCCCTTGGGCTCGCCGGTGGAGCCCGAGGTGAAGTAGATGTACGCGAGCTGGTCGGCGGCCACCGTGAGGCCGAGGTCGTGGTCCGGGCCCTGCCAGGCCAGCAGCTCGTCCAGGTAGGAGAGTTCGACGTCGGCGCAGCCCCGTAGTGCCTCGTCGAGGTGCGGCACACCGCGCTCGGCGAGCACCCAGCGGGCCTCGCTGCGGCCCAGTACCTTGGTGATCCGGTCGGCCGGGAAGTGCGGCTCCAGCGGCAGGTAGCAGCCGCCCGCCTTGAGCACCGCCAGCACCGCCGCCAGCCACTCCAGGGTGCGCTCGGTCACCACGGCGACCACGTCCTCGGAGCGTAGCCCCCGCTGGTGCAGTTGTCGGGCGATCCGGTTGGCCCGCCGGTTCAGCTCCTGGTAGCTCCAGCCGCGCTCGCCCTGCACGGCGGCGACGGCGTCGGGGTGGCGGCGCACCCGCTGCTCGAACAGCTCGTGGAAGCGGCGATCGGGCAGCGGGCGGACCGGGCCGGCGAACTCCTCCAGCTGGGTGCGCAGTTCCGCCTCCGGGAGCAGGCTGCGCAGTCGGTGGGGTTCGCCCGGGTCGGCGGTCAGCCGGGACAGAGCGGTCAGCAGGTAACCGGCGACCCGCGCCGGCGGCACGTACTCCTGGGCACCGACGCCCTGCCAGGCTAGCTCGGCCTCGGCCCGTCCCCGCGCTGTGGCCGCCCGGGCGACCAGGTCGTGCCAACTGCCCTCGTCCGACGAGAGGTCGGAGGAGCCGGTGACCGCCGCGGCCACCTTGAGCCGGGCGGCCAGGTGCACCGTGTCGGTGCCGACGCCGGAGGCGTCAGCGAGCCGCTGGACCGCGGTCGCGAGATCCGCGGGCACCACGGGGAGGTACTCCCGCATTGGTGCGCCGTCGCCCGGACGGCTGGTGCTGTCGAACATTGAGAGTTCCCTCGTTCAGCCGATCCACTGACACGGATCGGTCGCCCACAAGAAATGCCGGGCGGCCGGACGGCCGCCCGGCCGGAGCCGTGCGTGGGGGGTCGGGCAGGGCCGGCCGCGGAGATTGCCGAGCGTGGCCCGGTACGTCGGTCGACCGCTCGGCGAACCGTGTGCGGTACGGCTGCTGGGGAGCCGCCTGTGCCCGCCGTGCGGTCCGGTCGCGACACCAGGTCGCGAGCAGGGACCGCACAGCGGGCCGAAGGTCGTACCCGGGACTGCTACCAGCGCCACTCACGCTGGTTGAACAGGTGCTCGGCGGTGAAGCCGCGCTCCTTGCACCAGCCGAGGAACTCCTCGATCTGCTTCAGCTGGTAGGTGTCCGGGTGGTAGGTGGTGGCCATCACGTGACCCTGCCAGCTCTCCTCGCCCATGGCGTAGATGTACGCCTCGGTGGCGCCCAGCTCGACCATGATGTCGGCGGCCTGCGCGGCGTTCGAGCCGGACAGCTTGCGCGAGTCGCTCATCTTCTTCGTGACCGGCTTGGTGAACAGGCCGCCGTACAGCCAGGTCAGCGGCGCGCCGTCGCACTCCATGCCCAGGAAGGCCATGTCGACCTGGCCCAGGTTGGTGCGGATGTAGCGGTAGAGCACCGGGTCGATGCCCGAGGAGTCCGCACCGACGAAGACGTTCTTGCCGGCCAGCTCGACCCAGAAGGTCGACTTGGAGCGGATGTCCAGGTCGGAGTGCTCACCGAGGAACGGGGTGGCCACCACGCGGCCGCCCTTGAAGGGCACCTCGTCGAAGTCGTCGACCTCGATCACCGGCAGGCCGATCTCCCGGAGGTAGAGGCCCATCGACGGGTCCTCCAGGTTGCCCCGGGAGGAGCGCGGAACCACGATGGCGCCGACCCGGCCGCGCAGCTGCAGCAGGGTCTCCAGCACGATGTGGTCCTGGTGCCCGTGGGTGATCAGGACCAGGTCGATGTAGTCCGGCAGGTCGTCCAGGGTGTAGCGATTGCCCTCGGTGTTGTCGGTGCTGATGAACGGGTCGGTCACGATCGACACGTCGGGGGTCTGCAGCACCAGGCAGGCGTGGCCGAAGTAGCGGATCCGGCCGCCGTCCGCGATGTGCCGGTCCGCGGACAGGCTTGGCTCGGTGGTCAGCAGCTTGTCGAGCTGCGCCGCCTGCGCCTCGTCGAGGCCGAGCGCCTCGACCAGCTTGGCGGCCGTGGTGGGCTTGATCCGGGCCTGGAAGAGCGCCTCCAGGCCGGGGTGGTTGAACGGGATCTGCAGCTCGAGCACGTCCGGTGAGGGGAGTCGCGGGGTGCTCAGGATGAACGGGCGCTCGACACCGTCGTCCAGCGACAGCTGGACCGACTGGCGCCGCTCGTCGAAGGCCGGGCTCTTGTAGGTGAGCGGCTCGAGGAAGCGGATCGCGGCCTGGTTGCTGGTGTCGTACGCCATCTCGACCAGCCCGTTCAGGGCGGTCGGGAGCTTCGGGTAGAGCGGGGTGAGGTCGAAGCCGGTGGCGTTCTGGCGCACCAGCTCCTCACCCTCGGCGATCGCGTCAGCGAAGGCCAGCATGTCGGCCCGGTCCCTCTTGATCGTCTCGAGCAGCTCTGCGACCTCGCCGGCGCGCTCCTCGGGGACGTTGACGAAGTAACCGCCGCGCAGGTCGGGGTTGTTGCTGGCCGCGACGTGCACCTGCGGGGACTGCAGGTACGACTCGAGCAGCGGCACCTGCAGGAACGCCAGGTTCATCGACGCCGGGACCGGCGCGAACGTGAACATCCAGGCGTAGAACCTGTCGACCAGCGGCTCGATGATCACGTTCGAGCGGAGATACCTCAGCTCGCTACTGTCGCCCATGTGTTCCCTCCAACTGGAACTCTGCTGCCGAACTACGGGCCCGGGATCGCATGGCAAAACCGACAGTCGCGCCGTATTCGACGGGAAAAGAGAAACGGCCCACGGCCATTGACAAAATGCAGCTGACACGCAACTCATTGCAGGGCGCGGTGCTACGGCTCCTCACTATGGCATCGGGCCGCAGCGTTGATCAATGCCGGGCCACCGCAGCCACGTTGTCGGCCGGATACGTCAGCCCGCGGACGACTGACCCGCGTTCAACTGCGGCATCGCGCCGGTTGGACGCGGGTCGAGCGGACCGGTCGATTGCAGCCGAGCGTTGATCCACGGTGCGATGCCGCGTCATAGTGCTTTGACGGAGTGGGCTCAGTCAGGATCGCTTTGAGTCGACGCTCGAAGACCGTCGCGCCTGACCGGGGCGCGGGATGCCTGCGGCCGTACCTGTCGGCGATTGAGTGTCCCCCGACGAACTGGCGGTTGTGATGATGCGCAGCGAGACCCGGCCGATGCCGGAGGAAATCAGCCTGCGGAAGGAGGAGTTGCACTTCAGCCTCTCCGACCCCGTTCTTGACACGATGAACTTCCTTAACGAGGTGACGCAGCGCTATCCGGATGCGCTCTCCTTCGCTCCCGGCCGCCCGTATGACGGCTTCTTCGAGACCGAGGACATCTTCACGCACATCCGGCGCTACCACGATCACCTGGAGGAGACCGGGCACTCGCCGGCCCAGGTCCGTGACGCGCTCTTCCAGTACGGCCCGGCAAGCGGCCGGATCCGCGAGCTGGTGGCCGAATCGCTTCGCTTGGACGAGAACATCGACGTACCGGCCGAGTCCATCGTGATCACCGTGGGCTGCCAGGAGGCGATGTTCCTCGCGGTGCGTGCACTCGTCTCCGGCCCCGAGGACGTGCTCATGGTCTCCAGCCCCTGCTATGTGGGCATCACCGGTGCGGCCCGGGTGCTGGACGTCGAGCTGATCGCCGTCGAGGAGGGGGAGTCCGGCTTCAGCTGCGCCGACCTGGAAGCGGCAATCCTGGCCGAACGGGCGCGCGGGCGCCGACCCCGTGCCTTCTATGTGGTCCCCGACCACTCGAACCCCTCGGGGGCCACGATGCCGCTGGAGGCTCGGCGCGAGCTACTTGAATTGGCGGCCCGTCAGGACATTCTCATTCTGGAGGACAGCCCCTACCGGATCGTCAGCCCCGGGCAGCAGCTGCCAACCCTCAAGTCCCTCGACAGCGGGCGTCGGGTGGTCCATCTCGGGTCGTTTTCCAAGACCCTCTTCCCCGGTTCGCGGGTGGGCTTCGCGGTGGCGGACCAGCTGGTCATCGACGGGGCCGGAAACCGCGGCCTGCTGGCCGATGAACTCACCAAGATCAAGAGCATGGTGACGGTGAATACCTCCCCGCTGAGCCAAGCTGCGGTGGCCGGCATGCTGCTCGGCGGCGGCGGACGGGCCTCGGAGCTGAACGCCAAGACCTCGGAGTACTACAGGGAGGCAATGCAGACCACCCTGCGTCGGCTCGAAGAGTGCTTTCCGCAGGAGACCCGAGCGGGACTCGGGGTTCACTGGAACAAGCCCAGCGGGGGCTTCTTTTTGGCTGTGACCGTTCCGTTCCGCGTAGACAACGTCGCACTGACGCGCTCGGCGCAGGAGTTCGGAGTCATCTGGACCCCGATGTCCTACTTCTATCCCCAGGGCGGCGGAGAGCACAGCATGCGACTGTCCGTCAGCTACCTGTCGCAGCGGGAGATCACGGACGGCATCGGCCGGCTGGCCCGGTTCATCGAGGCCGCAGCTGAGGTGTGACCGCTACGAACTCGACTTCGTGATGTCGTTCTGTGGGTGGTCGGCCATCCAGGACCAGGCCGGTGGCGGCGAGGTGTCCGTCGACCGGGTGGGGTCAGGGCTGGTCATGCTTCAAGCTCCGCCTGACGGCTTGGGAGCCTTGCCAGCCTCGGTTCGTCCAAAGGGTTCGACCACGCCTGCGAGATCTATTGGCAGGCGCCCGCATTGCGGGGATCACCTGAATTTTCGGCGTCATCGGCGCGTCCAGCGAATCGGCTGTCCGACTGTGGCACTACGCCAGTTGAACCCTCGACCCGCCAGCGGAGGATAACCGGCCACCCTGAGCGGAGGCCGGTTATCCGAGGGGTCTGATTTATATCAGTTCGCTATCCAGCCGTGATCCTTGCCGAACTGCACCAGTGCGCGGCGGATCTGTAGGATCTGCTCGCCGGTAAGCGACGGTGCTGCCTTCAACAGGAGATCGGTCGTGTGCGCGGTGTACTCGTCCTCGGTGAACGCATCGCACATGGCGGCGTCGCTGTCCGTCGAATTGACCGCAGTCGCAGGGAAGGCTACCAAAGGGGTCTTCGGTGACGGCGGCGCTGCCTTGGCCTCGGCTCCCGCCGCCATCCGAACGGACGAGGCCTTCGGGCCGCGGTCGCCATCCTCGATCTCGAATTCGACCGATAGGCCTGAGCGTACAAGGGACTCGGGGATCAGCATGTTGTTCACGTGCAGAAAGACATCCTCTCCACCGTGGTCTGGGGCGATGAATCCATAACCCCGCACACTGTCGAACCTCACTACATGACCGGAAACCATGATGACTCCCAAGAGATTTCGGGCTTCTTGTCCAAAGAAATAACCGCTGATGATCATAGCTTTACCGCAGTGAGCGCGGCGATGGCGGCTGCTTTCCGCGGGTCGCCGCTCGGCCAGCGGCACCGACGGGGCCCGGGGCGGCGAGGTTTATTGTTGTCCGACATGCGGCTATGCACCGCTTGGGCCCGGATCTGCCCGGCTCTGGTTCAGATGTGCGGATACATCGGCTATCTCTAATCAGCAGAGTCGGCCGATTCAGTCGCTCTGAGTATCCAGCTGCCAACTAACTGTCGCCGCTGGTTCGCTGCCGGCTTCATTGGGACGGCTCCGCACCCCTTCGGACCAGGGTGTCCTTGGCCTTCTCGGCCGTCGCCCGTTCAACTGCGGCGGTCGACAGTTGAACGCCGAACTCACGTTCGGGGAGCCGTTCGCTCGCCTCAGGCCCATGTCAGCGGGGGGGCGGGCCTGCGGCTCGAGCCTTTCGACACGAAGTTGTGGAGCACCCGCCTGTCCCTTGCGTACCGAAGTCCAGCGATTGTTGAGTACTATCCAGCTTTGAGGGGTTGCCGACTACGCATGCAGATATAGGGGATGAGTCATGCGCGCGTGATGGTTGTATGGGTGAGGTGTAAGGCAATGATGGAGGCAAGTTCGCCTCGCGTTCTCGTCCCGGCGGCCCTTCGGGTGTGATGAGGTGTCGTACCCATGCGTCGTCGTTGTGTGCATTTGGGTGGCTCTGCTACGCGGAGCGGCCATGGGGATGTGACGGTGCGGGCTGTAGTGGAGGAGTCGAGTTGAGGGGGTCTTGATGTGAAGGTCATGTGCTCTGCGTATAGGTGCTTTCGCGTAGCTGCGGGTGATATGTGCACCAGGTTTGAGCTGTTCTTCATTATGGGGGAAATGTCTTGATTCACTCAACCGTTGACTCTTTTAAATCAAAAAATGGGGTGACGAGCAAAGGGGTAAATGTCGAGCCGATCGCCGAGGCCGCTCCTGCCGAAGCTCGAAAGCGGACGATTTTGGCAGTCTCGATCGGGTCCCTGCTGCCTGGCGAATCCCCTCGTTTGGGGGGACCGGACGGGGATCATGTCGCCCGACTGGCCGAGCTCGACGCACCACTTCCCCCTATTCTCGTCGATCGGCGCAGTATGCGGGTTATCGACGGAATGCATCGTCTGATGGCTGCCCTCCTGAAAGGCCAGGAGGAAATAGATGTCGAATTCTTCGATGGTAGCACCGACGATGCATTCTTGTGGGCCGTCGAAGCGAATGTCACCCACGGCTTGCCGCTGTCGCACGCCGATCGCCGTGCCGCAGCCGCGCGGATCGTGGTGTCCCACCCGCACATGTCCGACAGGGCGATCGCGCGGGCGGCGGGCCTGGGGGCCAAGGCCGTGGCGGCGATCCGGCGGTGCTCGGGCGAGGCTGTACCGCAGTTGGGCGCCAGAGTCGGACGGGACGGCAAGGTCCGCCCGCTGAGCAGCGTGGCCGGCAGGCAGCGGGCCGCCGAATTGATCGCTGAGCGTCCGGAGGCCTCGCTGCGCGAGGTGGCGCGGCTCGCGGGGATATCCCCGGCGACGGTCAGCGACGTTCGCCGACGTCTTGAATCCGGCGAGGACCCGGTGGGCACCCGGTCCATGGTGGGCGGCGCGCCCCGCGAGTCCGCCGCCGTGGCCGGAATCCCCCGGCAGCGCACCGAGCGGCGGATGCGGTTGGTACAGCGCGATCCGGCTACGGTGCTGGAGAAGCTACTGCGGGACCCCTCCTTGCGTCACAAGGAGGAGGGCCGGCTGCTGCTGCGACTGCTGCAGCAGAACGCGATCGGGACGCGCGCTTGGAACGAGTTGACGGCCGTGGTGCCGTCGCACTGCGGGGCACTGGTGGCGAACCTCGCGCGTCAGTACGCCGAGACATGGCGGGAGTTCGCCCAGGACCTCGACGAACGCGTGCAGTTGGTCGGGGATCTGGCCGTCGCCGAGTGATCATTCCTGTGGTGGCGGTGCGCGGGATACGCTGACGGTACGGGGGGCATGGCCGATCTTCCCAGCTTGACTTCAAGCCCCACCGAGATCTTCTCGGTGGGGCTTGAAGTCAAGCTGGGAAGCGAGGCGGCCTCTGCTTGATCATGTCTCTGCGCCAAGAGGCACGTTGATCAGGCCGGTGACGGCTTGCCGTCCGGTTCTGTCTCAGGACGCCAGGTGGACGGTCGCGCGCAGCACCGGTTCGCTGCACTGCTCGGCCCCTACCAGTGCCGAGGCTCGGTCCGCGCCGGCTTCGACCCGGAACTTGCAAGGGCTCACCGGGTCCGTGTTAGCGAGTGAACTCCGCCTCGAAGCCGGTGGCCAGGCCGCCCGCGGGCAGGAGCGCCGCATGGACCGCCTCGACCGCGGCCTCCGCCAGGACCATCCCCGGTATGTGGTCGACGGCCACGCCCCGGAAGGTGAGCCGACCGGGATCGGGGTGGAGGGTCCAGTCCGGTGGGCTGGATTCTCGGATCGGACGGCGGCGGCGCGTCCCGTTCCTGCCGTGCCGACCGGACGAAGCGGTAGACCGCCGGAGACAGGAACGCGAGCCGTACGCTCCCGGTGCCGGCCCGGTCCGGCCCGGTGAGGACCTCGCCCGGGAACAGAGCGTCGGTCAGCTCGCCCCGGCGGACCGTACGGTCCCGGCAGTCCAGCCGGACCGTCACCGCACAGTCGGCGGGGACGGGATCGGGATGCTCGGCCGTCGCCGACACTGCCTGGAGCACGCAGTGGTGCCCGAGCGGAACGCCGTACGACGCGTGCCCGACCAGCAGCGAGGCCTGCCGGACGGCCTGCGCCGCCAGAAGCGGTGCCTGACTCCGGGCCGGCAGCGGGGATGCGAACCCGACGGTGTACCGGGCGGAGACCTCGAAGTCGTCCGGGCCGAGGGCCCGCCAGCCGGTCAGCCGCACTCCGCTCGACGGGTCGTCCAGTTCCGCCGGCACCGGTTGCGGGTGGCCGCTCACTCGAAGCGGCGGTCGCGGCCTCACCGCTGCCGCTTGCGGTGTTCGCGGCGGCTTCGCGGGCGGTGGTGGCCAGCCCGGCGAACTCCCCGGCGACGGCCTCCAGGGCGTCGGCGCGGAGCTTGTAGTACGTGAAGCGTCCACAGGGCTCGGTGCCGACCAGCCCCGCCTCGTGCAGGATCTTCAGGTGGTTCGACAGGTTGGTCTGCTTCGCGCCGGTCTCCTCGACCAGGTGCATCGTGCACAGCGCATCCTCGGCGAGGAGCGCGACGATCTGCATCCGGAGCAAGTCGGCCAGAGCCTTCAATACGTCACTGTCGGCTGATGTCACCATGGGCTGATGCGTGACCCGCGTCGGGGCCCCGAAGCGAGTCCTCTCCTCCTCCTGGCCGCCACCGGAGACACCGGAGGACACCTCACCATGATCACGGTGTCGATCGCCTCCGTGCTGTTCGTCTGCATCCACAACGCCGGCCGCTCGCAGATGGCCGCGGGCTTCCTGCGCCACCTCGCCGGCGACCGCGTCGAGGTCCGCTCGGCCGGCTCCATGCCCGGCGACCAGGTCAACCCCTCCGCCGTCGCCGCGATGGCCGAGCTGGGCATCGACATCTCCGATCAGCAGCCGAAGATCCTCGCCACGGAGGCCGTCCAGGCGTCCGACTACGTCATCACCATGGGCTGCGGCGACGCCTGCCCGTGCTTCCCCGGCAAGAAGTGCCTCGACTGGAAGCTGGGGGACCCGGCCGGCCAGGGTGTCGAGGCCGTCCGACCGATCCGCTCCGAGATCAAGGGCCTCATCGAGGGCCTGATCGCCGAGATCGACGCCAAGGCCGTCCGCGGCAAGGAGAGCCGAGCATCTTCATGAGCGCGAACGCATCGATCACCGGCGTCGGCGACGTGCGCGAGGTCGTTATCAGCGGCTCCGGCCCTGCCGGATACACCGCCCTCTACACCGCCCGCGCCCGGCCCAAGCCGCTGCTGTTCGGCAGCCTCATCTTCGTCGGCGGCTTGCTTCCGCCACCACCAAGGTCGAGAACTTCCCCGGATTCCCCGATGGTGTCGACGGCCCCGACGTCATGGTCAACATGCGGGCTCAGGCGGAGAAGTTCGGCGCCGAGGTGGTCGACGACGACATCATCGTGGTCGACCTCGCCTGCGACATCAAGCTCCTCGCCGACTCCGCCAGCACCGTCCACCGCGCGAAGGCGGTGATCGCGGCCACCGGCTCCGGCTGCCGCGAGCTCGGCATTGCCCGCGAGGACGAGCTCTCCAGGCGTGGGGTGTCCTGGTGCGCGACCTGCGACGGGTTCTTCTTCCACGGCAAGGACGTCATCGTGGTCGCCGGCGGCGACACTGCCCTGGAGGAGGCCACCTTCTTCACCCGCTTCGCCGACTCGTCCACCGTCGTCCACCGCCGCGACACCCTGCGCGCCTCCAAGGCCATGCAGAACCGGGCGTTCGCCGACCCGAAGATCACCTTCGTGTGGAACAGCGAGATCGCCGCCATCCACGGCGACAAGCTGGCGGCCGGCGTCACCCTGCGCGACACCGTCACCGGCGAGGAATGAGACCTGGCCGCCTCGGGCCTGTTCATCGCGATCGGGCACGATCGGCGCACCGAACTCTTGGCAGGAGCTGGAGCTGGACGACGCCGATTACCTGAAGGTCGCCTCGCCGTCCACCCGCACCAGCCTGCCTGGCGTCTTCGGTGCCGGCGATGTCGTCGACCACACCTACCGACAGGCCATCACCGCAGCGGGCTCCGGCTGCGCGGCGGCCCTGGACGCCGAGCGCCACCTCGCAACCCTCGCCGACGTCAGCTCGGACGACCTGGACGACGGGACCTCGGAGTCGGTGCCGGTCGGCTGACCCGGCCCGGAACCGACCGTCCACTCACCACCGCCCGGGCCTCGCGGACCGGAGCCACCGTGGTCGATACCACCATCGCTGAAGGGGCGCCAGATTGCCGTCACAGGCAGTAGCCGGGGGAGCGTGGCGGCCTCGGGGATCACTTGGGGACCACATGCGATGGACGGCGGTGAGCGCCCATGGGCAGAATTGGGCAATTCTATACGAATTTGCCGTCCTCGCTGATCGAGTTGCCCAAGAGAAGCGTGGGTCGCGAAGTTGTTAATTTGCTTGCAGGATTGGATCGTTGAGCACGTCCGGGTTGACGGCTAGTCCTGTGCGCTGAGCGTCGGACGCAACTGGGGGTCAAGGGGTCGACGTGGCGGAAGCATCCGGGCAGTAGGTGTCGGGAAGATGGTGCAGACAATGAGGATGGTGGAGATGGTTAACAGATGACCTCGGCTCGGCCAAACCGCTGTTCGCGTGTGAACCTCTCCGGCGATCGGTAGCCGTTGCAGAGGAGGTCCCATGGCTCAACAGTTCATGAGCGTCAGGGAGACTGCGGAGTATCTGAACATGTCGGTCCCGTGGGTGTATCGGGAGGCTCCTCGCGTGGGCCTCGTGTCGTACAGGTTCGGGAGCGGGAAGAACGCGAAGCTGCAGTTCAAGGTGTCGGACGTTCTTGCGTGGGTGAAGCAGCAACGCATGTCGGCTGCCTGATCTGAACAGCCGGAGCGACGAGGAGGGCCTGACCCATCGGGTCAGGCCCTCCTCGCTTCAGGCGGCCAGGCCGAGGTCGAGGAGCTGGGCGGCGCGGCTGATGGAGCCGGGCATCAGGTGGCGGTAGATCTTGAAGGTGACGTCGATGCTCTTGTGGCCCATCCACTCGGCGACGTCGGTGATCGGGATGTTGTAGGTGAGGCAGTTCGAGGCGAAGAAGTGGCGGAGGCCGTAGAGCGTCATACCCTCGGGGATGTCGACGCCGTCGGCCTGCTTGACGATGCGCTGCCAGCGGTTGCTCAGGATGTGGTACGGGAAGGGCTTGCTGAGGTCGCGGGGGTGGCGGAGGAGGTAGCCGTCGACGGTGCCGTAGGTGTCGGCGTACCACTCAATGGTGTGCTTCACCCGGGCGGGTAGCGGGACGTCGCGGTAGTCGCCCTCCTTGCGGTGCTTGAGCGGCGCGTAGTCCTTGGTGGTCTGGTTGACCTGTTCGGACACGCGGTAGACGTCGTCGGCGACGATGTTGTTCAGGTTCACTGCGAAGGCCTCGCCGTTGCGCAGGCCGCAGCCGCTCATGAGGTCGGCGACGAGGAGGAAGGCGTCGTCGCCGGCGGTGCGTAGCCCCTGGAGCTGGGCGGGGGAGGGGATGACGGCGCGCTTGGGGTCGTACTGGGGCGGGGTGACGCCGTCGAGCGGGTTCTCGTCGTAGAGGCCGAGGCGGTGGGCGTCGAGCAGGATCGCCTTGAGCTTGTCGAAGGCGTTGGACTGGGTGGCCAGGCCGACGCCGTTGCGCTCCATGGTCCGGATGAAGGCCTCGACGACCTTGTGGTCGAAGGTGCCCATCCGGCGGCTGTGGAACGCGGGGTAGAGGTGGTGTTCGAGGAGCGAGTCGAGGTGCCGCAGCGACGCCGGCGCGAGGGCGCGCTGGCCGGCCTTCCACTCCTCGGTGTACGCCCCGAACTGCATCACGCCGTACTTGCGGATGCGGTCGGCCTTGGTCTGGCTCTGCGGGCGCTCGCGCTTCGCCCGGTAGATCTCGGTGAGCCGGTCGATCGCCTTGTCCTGGGTGGCGAAGCCGGACTCCTCGGTCTGCCTTCCGGCCGCGTTGCGGTAGCGGATCTTGTAGTCGTGCGGGCACTTCGACCACCGCGTCTGCGGGTGCTCGCACTCCTTGAAGAAGCTGCCCATGCCGCGGGCCAGGGTCCTGGGTGCCATCGTGTGCGGTCTCCGTCTCGTCCCATGCTGACGATTTGCTGACCGCGGATGGTCCACCAGGCCCCTGACCTGGGAAGAACCGTGGATCGCGTGGTATGTGGTGGAACTTCATCGGCCGCTCGATGGAGGACATCGTTCGGGCCCGCGCCGACTGGATGACCGGCAGCCGCTTCGGCGAGGTCCACGGCTACGCCGGTGACCGGCTGCCGGCTCCGGAGCTGCCCGGAATCCCGCTGAAGGCGCGGGGGCGCGTGCGCTGACACCTGCGGGGGCGCGTGCGCTGACACCTGCGAAGGAGCGTGCCGCCGGACCCGGGCCGGAGCCCGGTCGCCGCCGGTGCCGCCGAGGCCCGCCGGCGGGCAGGGGCGAGCTCCTGGTCGCGTTCCTACCGGACGTTGTCCGCCTCCTGCGGCGGCGCGGCAACCGGGGCCGCCTCGGCCTTCGGTCCGGCCTCGGCCCCGGAGCCGGCCGTGGGACGCATCCGGGACGCGACGACGAGCGTGAGGACGACGACCGCGGCCATGGCGAGGAAGACGTCGGAGTAGGCCGCGCCGTGGTGACCGGAGTAGAGGGGGTTGACGGCGTCGCTGCCGATCCGCTGCCTCGCGGACACCAGCACGCCGAACACGGCGGGGCCGGTACCGGCCCCGAGGAACTGGGCCCCCTGGAGGATCCCGAGGCCGACGCCGACCTGCTCGGGGGGAAGTTCGCTCGCCGCGGCGCCGATGATGGTGGTCATCACCACCATGAACCCGATGCTCAGCCCGAGGATCCCCACCCCGGCGAAGACCACCGAGGAGCCGCCGGTGAAGGACGAGAGGAACAGCGAGAACAGCCCGATCAGACCGAGCCCGGAGAGCACCAGGGCCCGCGTGTTGACGCGGCCGGCCAGGCGTCCGATCCACGGCGAGAGGAACGCGGTCACGACTCCGGCCGGGATCATGACCAAGGCGCCCTTGCCCGGGGTGAGTTCGTTGACCTCCACCAGCAGCAGCGGGACGAACACCAGGCCGCCGAGGTTGACGACCATGGCCAGGAACGCGACGAGGACGCTGGTCCGGTAGACGCGGTTGGTGAACAGCGACGGGGGCACGAACGGCTGGTCGACCCGGACGGTGCGCACCCCGAAGAGCGCGAGCGCCGCGATCGCGATCAGGAGGCTGCCCCAGGACAGGGGATCGGTGAAGCCGGAGACCTGCGCCCGGGTCATGCCGAACAGGACGAGGCCGGCTCCGAGGCCGAGGAGGATGCCGCCGGGGAGGTCGAGCCGGCCCGAGCCCCGCGGAGTCTCGTCCGGGAGCACGCGCAGGGCGGGGACGAGCAGCAGCAGCGAGACCGCGAGCATGATCCAGAACAGCGCCGGCCAGCCGAGTGCTTGCCCGATGCCGCCCCCCAGCGCGGGTCCGGCGGCGGTGCCGACGCCCGCACCGGCGGAGACGACGCCGATCCCGGCACCCCGCCGCTCCGGCGGCAGCAGCGTCGTGACGGCGATGACCGAGAGCACGGGGATCGCGGCCGCGCCGACGCCCGTCACGATCCGCCCGGCCACGAGCACCGCGAGACTGGGGGAGACCGCGCAGATCAGGCTCCCGAGGGCGTAGCTGAGGAGCGCGAAGGCGAAGAGGCGGCGCAGGCTCACGCGGTCCGAGATGCGGCCGTACAGGGGGATCCCGACCGAGAACATCAGCAGGAAGCCGGTGACGACCCAGGCGAGTTCCGCCTCGGAGGCCCCGAACTCGGACCCGATCGTCGGAAGCATCAGATTGACCATGTCGCTGGCCGTGACCGTGGCGAGGATCGCCGGCATCAGTACGGCCAGTAAGCGCAGCGCTGAGCCGGTCCGCTCGGTCGGTGTCGACGTGGGAGTCATACGAGGTCCTTCGGGTGAATTTCTGCAACCGTGATGGTTGCAGTTTGGGTAAAAGAGCGGCGGAGGACATTGCCTCCGCCGTCGGTCAGTTGGTGGCGCGTTGCGCGAACTCGCGCTCACTGGACAGTACTTGCCGGACGAGGTGGGCGATCGTGGTGCGCCCGAGCCGTTCCTCCATGGCCCGCTCCGCGTCCTGGAACTCCACTTCGAGCAGCCTCTGCATGTTCCGCCCCACCTCGCATTCGGCGCTCGGCGGGTGCGGGTGCCGCGAAAGCACCGGCCCCGACTCCACGGCGGTGTACGCGTCGTGGAGCGTGATCTCGCGGGCGGGCCGGGCGAGCGACCAGCCGCCGTTGCGTCCCTCGGTGGACCGGACCAGGCCGGCATCCCGCAGGGCGCCGAGGATCCGCCGCACCAGGACCGGATTGCTGGCCAGGCTCTCCGCGATCTCCGCGGAGGTCAGTGACCGATCCCAGCGCCCCAGCATGGTGAGTGCGTGGATCGCGACCGCACTCCTGCTGCTGATGCTCACCGTGCCCCCTTCGTGGCGACTGCCCCGCCGGTCCAACTGTAACGACGCTAGTGGCAGTTGGATCCACGCGTCAATCCCGAGTGCCCGTCGTGGGGGTGCGTCGGGGCGTCCGGGGCGAGGGCGTGGCCGAGGGTGGGGTGACGCGCGCCGACGGCGGCCTCAGGTCAGGTCGGCCAGTTCGGCGGGCCAGTCGATCAGGCCGGCCTCCGTGCCCCGGGGGACCAGGGCGAAGCTCTCCCGGCGGAGCCAGCGGCGGACCTGGCGGGCGGGGAGGTCGACCAGCACCACGCTGTCGCAGCCGCGGAGCATGATGCGCAGGGACGCGCGGCCGTGGCAGGTGCAGGGCGGCCAGACGCGGACGTCGCCGAGGCCGGCGGGTCTGTGCAGCCCCTCCCACAGGAGGTCGCGGGAGAACTGCCAGACACCGGCTTCGGCCGCCGGGCCGAGGAATTCGAGGGCGACGGCGAGCGGATCGTCGCTGCGGTAGCCGAGGCGCACCGGTACGTCGACGCTCGCGTGCTCACCGAGGACGAGCACGGCCTGGAGGGCGATGTCGGTGCTGGTGGCCTCGGGGTGGGGCTGGGGGCTGGAGACGGAGTGGGCGGGCATGGGGTTCTCCTGAGCGGTGTCGGGGCGGGAGCCGGTGCCGGGGTGCACGGGCGTGCACGGGGCGGGAAGGGGAGGCACCGACCGGGTTCGCACGGGCGGGGGCACCGGTGCCGGCGGCAGTGCGGTGCGCTCGTCTCACGCCCTGGGAGCTGCCGGGGGACAGGGGGAGGCGGTGTCGCCTTCACGCTAGGAGACGGTACCGACGCGGATGTTCCGGCCGTGCACCGCCGCATGATGATCCGCGCACCGTTCTCCCGCCGTGCGCGGGGGGTGAGCGGAGCGGTGGCGGCGGCCGGGGGCGGGCCGGCGGAGGGCCGGGAAGGTGGTCGCCGGTGCGTGAAATGCCTTGAGGATAAGGGGAGTTGGTGACCTCCGAGAGGTCAGGGCGCAGCCCTCGTCCGGTGCCTCCCGGAGCCGGCGGAGCGAGGGAATCCTCCGGTTGTCGAAGGTCTGTCCGTCGGGTTCCGCTCCTTGTATGAATGGCGCCGGGAGGCTTTTGACCATGCAGCAGAGGTGGATCCGGCGCGCCCGTTCCGGAGGCGAGGCGGTGCAGACGTTGGTGGACGGCCTGGCCGAGGAGCTGGGGCGTTCCGTGGTCCTCGACGACCCGCTGGTCCGGCTGATCTGCACCAGCCGGCACTTCGGGGACGAGGACCGGGTGCGGGTGCGCACCCTGTTGCAGGGCATCGCGGACGACGAGGCCATCCGCTACGTGCTGTCGCAGGGCGTCGACCGGTGGACCCGGGCGGGCGTCCTGCCGGGCCGCGACGACCTGGGGCTGCGACCGCGCTACTGCGTCCCGGTCCGCGAACGCGGCCACCTGCTGGGCATCCTCATGGTCGTCGCGGCGGGGGAGCCCCTCACGGAGGCCGAGACCGAGGCCATCGACCGGGTCGCCGGGGCGGTGGCGGTCGAGATGTACGCCGAGCGGCTGGCCGCGGACGCCGACGAGGAGCACACCGGTGGGCTGGTGGCCCGGCTGGTCGGCGCGGACTGCGCGCAGCGCTCCACGGCCCACCGTGTCCTCCTGGAGGACGGCCTGCTGCCGGCGGGCCCGCACGTCGTGGTGACCACGGTGGCCGCCTCCGGGCCGCGCGGGCCGTCCGGGCGGAGCGCGGTGGCCCTGCGCGGGGCGCTGGAGCCGTTCCGGCACGCCCGTACGGCCCGTGGCCTGGCGTCGGTCGAGCGGGACCGGGCGGTCCTGGTGCAGGTCTTCGAGCGGGAACCCACGGAGGAGGAGCTGGAGCGGCAGTGCCGCGACGTCGTCCGCTCCCTGCGGACCTTCCTGGGCCCCCGGGCGGCCGTGGTGGTGGGGGTCGGCGGACGCCGCACGGCGCTGGCGGACGCGTGGATCTCCCACGACCAGGCCCGGGTCGCGGCGCGCGCCGCCCGTCGGCTGCCCCGGCTGGAGGGCGTCGGCGACTGGGACCGGCTCGGGGAGTACGCCGTGTTCCTCCAACTGCCCGACAGCGCGCTCAACGACTCCCTGGTGCCCGGGTCGTTGCGGCGGCTGCTGGACGGCGGCGGCAACGCCCGGCTGGTGGAGACGCTGCGCTGCTTCCTGGAGAACGCCGGTTCGGTGCCCAGGACCGCGGAGGCCCTGGAACTGCACCGCACCTCGCTGTACTACCGGCTGCGCCGGATCCAGGAGATCACCGGCCTGGACCTGGACGGCGGCGCCCACCGCCTCGTCCTGCACATGGGGCTGCGGCTGCGGGACCTGGTGCACGCGCCCGCGGAGGAGCCCGTGGCCGTCCGGCAGCCGCTTCCGTAGCTGGTCAACGGCTGCTCGGCGCCCGGGGCCGGCCGGTTGCTACAGAGCGATGAAGCTTCGTCGGGCAATCCCTACCTCGGTCGGTGGTGCCGGGCCCGGCGCGCCGCGAGAATCGTGGCTACGAGCTGCCGCTCATCCCCTGACCACCGCCAGCGGGCGGTCCCCCCCAAGCACCTGTACTGAATCCTCGAACGGTCGGAGCCCTCCGTGATCCCGTCGGGTCCCTCACCCATGCCCGAAGCCGAGTACCACCACGCCGGCCAGACCGCCGTCGACGGCGACGGCTGCGTCGACGTCCTGTCCCCGCCGCCCGGCGCCGATCCCGAGGACTGCCTCTACGTCGTCCTGCACCTGCGGGGCGCGGCCTCCGTGCGGCGCCACGGCACCAGCACGGTGCTGGCGCCCGGCGACCTGCTGATCGGCACCACCCCGCACCCGGCGGGCCTGTTGCAGGACGCGCAGTCCCGGATGCTCCGCTTCCGCGTCCCGTGCTTCTACCTGGGCGTGCGGCCCGGTGACGTCCGGCGCACCGGCGGGCTGCTGGCCCGGGGGGACGAGGGCGTCGGCTCGCTCGCCTCCCAGTTCCTGCGGACGCTCGCCGCCCAGGCCAGGGCGCACCGGGCCCGGCCGGGCAACCACCTGGCGCGCAGCGTCGCCGACATCGTCGCCGTCCTGGTGGCCGAGCTGCTGGAACGGGAGGGGCCGGAGCAGCCGAGCGGCTCGGCGGAGCTGCTGGCGCGGGTCCGCGCGCACATCGAGGAGAACCTCGCCGATCCGGACCTGGCGCCGGAGTCGATCGCGCGCTCCCAGCACATCTCGGTGCGGTACCTGCACAAGCTGTTCCAGCAGGACGGGACGACGGTGGGCCAGTGGGTGCGCGGGCGGCGACTGGACGCCTGCCGACGGGAGCTGGAGCGTCCGTCGCGCCGGCAGACCAGTGTCTCGGCGGTCGCGCACCGGTGGGGCTTCGTCAGCCACTCCCACTTCAGCCGGGCGTTCCGCGACACCTACGGGGTCTCGCCCCGCGAGTGGCAGGCGTACGCGGCGCAGGGCGACGTGCGCGGCCCGGCCTCCTGACGCTCCCCGCGCCCGACGACCCCGCGCTCGACGACTCCGCGCCCGGCCCCGCCCCCGCTCCCGCCCCGCCCCCGCTCCCGCCCCGCCCGTGCTCCCGCCCCCGCCCGTGCCCCGCCGTCCGGCGCCGTCCGAAGGTCCGCCATGTCCTCCACCAGACCTACCGTCGTGCTGGTCCACGACGGCTGCTCCGACGCGGCCGGCTGGATCGGCGTCATCGCCGAACTCCACCGGCGCGGCCTGACCGTGGTCGCCGTCGCGAACCCGCTGCGGGGGCTCGCTCACGACGCCGCCTACCTGACCGGCGTCCTCGCGGGCATCGACGGCCCGGTCGTCCTGGTCGGCCACTCCTACGGGGGAGCGGTGATCACGGAGGCCGGGGCCCTTCCCCAGGTCCTCGCGCTGGTCTTCGTGGCCGCGTACCTGCCGGACGTGGGGGAGAGCCACGACGCGCTCGTGAGCCGCTTCGACCCCGTGCCGTCGGCCTCCCGGCTGCGGCGCACCGGGTCGAGCGCCGATGGCACCGGCCGGGAGGCGGAGCTGTGCTTCCCCCGGGAGTGGTTCCGGCCGCTCGTCGCCGCCGACCTCGACGCGGAGCTGGCCCAGGTGCTGGCCGCGATCCAACGGCCGCTCGCCGAAAGGGCGTTGAGCGACGCGCAGACGGTGGCGGCGTGGCGCGGCAAACCCTCGTGGGCCCTGGTGGCGGGTGCCGACCGGGCCCTGGCACCGTCGGTGCAGCGGTTCACGGCGGGGCGGGCCGGTGCCACCGTCCTCGAACTGCCCGGCGCCTCCCACTCGGTGGCCGTCTCCCGGCCGACCGCCGTCGCGGAACTCATCCACGACGCCGTCAGGTCGGTGTCGGGACGCTCGGGGACACCCTTGACCGGAGGGGCACCGGACGGCCGGTGAGGCGCGTACGGGGGCGGGGCGGGACGGGCCGGTAGCGGGGCGGGCGGTAGCGGGGCGGGAGCGGGACGCGGACGGGGCCCGGCGGAGCGGACACGCCTCCGGGCGGCCGGACGGCGAGGTGCCCGGCCGCCCGAAGGCGGCTGCTGTCACACCGGTCAGCGGTCGGTGTGGATCTCCGCGATGTAGCCGCCGGGGAAGCGCACCATCGCGCTGTCCCGGCCGCCCGCGCGGACCGGTCCCGACAGCACCTCGGCGCCGGCGGCCTTCGCCCGCTCCAGGGTGGCACCGAGGTCCGGCACGCCGTAGCCGGTGAGTTCCAGACCGAACGGGTGGGGCAGGTGGCCGTCCGTCACCGCGATCGTGGTGGTGCCGAACCCGGAGCTGAGGCGGACGAGCCGGTACGTCGTGCCGGGCAGGCCGATGGCGGCGCCGTCGGCCTTGCGGTCGTCGGAGACGATCCGGCCCTGGGTGAAGGCGAGGTAGCTGCGCAGGAAGCCGCCGACCGCGTCCGGCGACAGGTAGAGCCGGTTCTCCGGCACGCTGGCCAGGGCGGGGTAGGACGGCGCGGTGGTGTGCACGTAGAGCTGGGCGTTGATCCCGCCGGGGAACTGGACGACGGCGTCCCGGCCGATCGGGTCGGCGAACGGCGCCACGGTGACGGTCGCGCCGTCCGCGCGGGCGGCCTGGACCGCCTTGTCCAGGTCGGTCACCAGCCAGCCGGTGCGCTCGGTGCCGAAGGGGTACGGGATGGGCGTGGTGTAGTCGAACACCGACAGCGTGCCGACCGGGGAGACGACCAGCTCGGACAGCGTCCGGCTGGGAGTCGGGGTCACCTGGGTGGAGACCGGGCCGATCGTGGTGCCGCCGAAGGTGGACGTCCAGCTGGTGACGAAGGCCTGTTCGGTGCCGGGCGCGACGTAGACGTGGGTGCTGTCGTACTGCGGGCCGACGGCGAACCGGCCGTGGGCGCCCCGGGAGTTCTGAACGCCCTGCGAGTTCTGAGAGCCCTGGGCGTTCCGGTCGCCCTGGGCGGCCGAGGCGGCGGGGACCGCCGTCAGGGCGGCGAGTGCCGCCACCAGCGGGACGAGCCGGCGGGCCAGACGTAACTTCACGGGAACCTCCTGGTCGTGGTGCGCGCCCGGGTCCGTCACGGGCGGACACCGGGCGCGGGTGGGTGGCCGGTACCGCCACCGCCGGCCGGGCCAGGGCGGCGGTGGCGGTACCGACGAGGAGCGGTCGGCCGCGGTCGGGAGGAGCGGCCGACCGGGCTACTTGGCGAGGAAGGCCAGCAGGGCGGCGTTGACCTCCTCGGCGTGGGTCCAGAGCAGGCCGTGCGGTGCGCCCTCGATCTCGACGTAGTCGGCGGCGGGCAGCGCCTTGTGGAACGGGCGCGCGGTGTTGTCGACGGGCAGGGTGCGGTCGCCGGTGCCGTGCAGGATCAGGGCCGGCACGTCGATGCGGGCGATGTCGGCGCGGAAGTCCGTGTACCAGGTGGACGGCGCGGCGGCGGCGGCGAAGAAGCCCCCGCTCGCGGCGACGTTCCAGCTGTTGCGGACGGCCTCCTCGCTGATCCGGGTGCCGAGGTTCTCGTCCAGGTTGTAGAAGTCGTTGAAGAAGCCGGTGTAGAAGGCGTACCGGTCGGCCTTCACCGCGGCGACGATGCCGTCGAAGAACTCCTTCGGGGCGGCGCCGTCCGGGTTGTCGTCGGTCTTCAGCAGGAACGGCTCCAGGGAGGCCAGGAAGGCGACCTTGGCGATCCGCTCCGAGCCGTAGGTGGACACGTAGCGGGCGACCTCGCCGGTGCCCATGGAGAAGCCGACCAGGACGGCGTCGCGGACGTCGAGGGTCTCCAGCACGGTGTGCAGGTCCGCGGTGAAGGTGTCGTAGTCGTAGCCGGTGGTCGGCTGGGAGGACTGGCCGAAGCCGCGGCGGTCGTAGGTGATGACCCGGTAGCCGGCGTCGAGCAGCGCGGCGCTCTGCCGCTCCCAGGAGTGCCCGTTCAGCGGGAAGCCGTGGATGAGGACGACCGGCTGGCCGGTGCCGTGGTCCTCGTAGTAGAGGTCGATGGAGGTGGAGTTCTCCTGGCCAACGGTGATGAACGGCATGGGTTTTCCCTTTTCTTGCGGCTTGCGGCTTGCGGCAGCGTGTGGCTGCGACGGATCAGACGCTACGGCCGGCCGGCGGGCGCCTGTTGCCCCGGAGAGCACCCGGTGTTGTCCCAGAGCGGCTGCCCGGGGACCGTACGGGTGACGGGCCTCGACCCGGGCGGCCCGGTGCGCGGACCGACGGCAACCAGTGCGCCGTCGGAACAGGCCGCGGGCCCGGCGTTCCTAGCCTGGTGGTCGTACTGAGCCGCCCCACGAAGCACAGGAGCACCATGACCAGCCAGCAGCCGCACCTGCATCAGCACGGCCCGGAGATCCAGCAGTTCGGCACCGTCACCCTGCTGCCGATCGCCCTCTCCCACGACGCCCGGCAGTACTCGTGCCAGCGGCTCAACCGCGTCCTCGCGGACACCCAGTTCCTGTACTCGCTGTACAAGAAGTGCCACTGGGGCATGCGCGGGCCGACGGCCTACCAGCTGCACCTGCTCTTCGACAAGCACGCCCAGGAGCAGCTGGCGCTGGTCGACGTGCTGGCCGAGCGGGTGCAGAGCCTCGGCGGCGTCGCGGTGGGCGACCCCCGGCACGCCGCCGAGATCACGAGCGTGCCGCGCCCGCCGGACGGCATCGAGAGCTCGCGGTCGATGCTCTCGCGCCTCCTCGACGCGCACGAGGCCATCCTCGCCGACGTCCGGGACGCGGCCACCCGTACGGCGGAGCTCGGCGACGACGGGACCCAGGACCTCCTGGTCTCCCAGATCATCCGCACCGGCGAGACCCAGGTCTGGTTCCTCGCCGAGCACCTGGTCGTCACCCCCGAGCGCGGGGAGTGACCTCGGGGCCGGGCCCGTTCGTCGGCGGGCCCGGTTCCGAACCGCAGTGCCGGGCCCGTTCGTCGGCGGGCCCGGCACTTTCGCGTGCCCGGCACCTTCCCCCGTCCGGCACCTCCGCGCGCCCGGCACTTTCGCGTGCCCGGCACCTCTCCCCGTTCGGCACCTCCGCGCGCCCGGCACTTTCGCGTGCCCGGCACCTCTCCCCGTTCGGCACCTCCGTGTACCCGGCACCTCGGCGCGCCCGGCTTCCCCGTGGACGCGCCGGCGTGCCTCCCGGCACACCGAGAACGGGCTCGGGGGGGGGGGGGGGGGGGGAAACAAAAGAACACAAAAATGCCCCCGCCTCCCCCCCCCCCCCCCCATCCCCCTCTGAACTTCGCTGTCTCCCCCCCCACCACCCGGAGATTCTGCTCTTCCTCCGGGGGAACACCCCCCCCCGCCCCCCGAGCCCGTTCAGCTGCTGCCGCCTCAACTCCGGTGCAGGGCCAGCCTGGTGGCCAGGCCGCCGCCCACGCCGGCGACGACGGCCAGGGGCAGCCACCACAGCGGCCAGTCCGCGAGGCCGAGGGCCCCGTCGACCGACCACCGGCCGGGGCCGGTGGCGGTCAGCGCCGCGCCGATGACGATCAGGACGAACGGGAACTCGTACCCGTCGTGCTGGACCCACAGGCCGTGCGGCCACTTGACCGTCAGGGCGACGGTCATCACCCCCATGACGCCCGCGCCGGCCAGGGGCGTGAGCAGTCCGAGGGCCAGCATCAGCCCGGCTCCGATCTGGGTGCCGCCGGCGGCTACCGCGGTGAGTTTGCCGCCGCGGAAGCCGTCGCCCCGGAACTCGGCGCTGCCACCCTCCAGGCCGCCGCCGCCGAGGTGGAAGCTGACCTTCTGCACGCCGTGGCCCGCGATCAGCAGACCGGCGACCAGGCGCAGCAGGAGAAGGCCCGTGTTCATGTCGGACTCCGTCGGTTGGGTGCGGTCGGTCAGCCGGCGGCGTGCGGGTCGATCATCGACTGGGCGTAGACCAGGCCCAGGCCGTAGGCGCCGCCGTGCTCCTTGACCAGCTCGGTCACGGCGACGTACGTCTCCGTGCGGGCCCAGTCGCGCTGGAGCTCCAGCAGGACCTGCACCCAGGTGACGGGCACGGCGCCGGCGGCGGTCATCCGCTGGAGGGCGTGCTCGTGGGCCAGCGGGCTGACGCCACCGGAGGCGTCGGCGACGACGTAGACCTCGTAGCCCTGCTCCAGCGCGGAGAGGGCGGGCAGGACGAGGCAGACCTCGGTCCACAGGCCGGACAGGATGATCTTCTTGCGACCGGTGGCCTTGACGGCCTCCACCAGGGCCTCGTCCTCCCAGGCGTTCATGGAGGTGCGGTCGATGACCTCCTGGTCGGGGAAGACCGCCCGCAGCTGCGGCAGGAGCGGGCCGGAGAAGGACTCGGCGGCGACGGTGGACAGCACGGTCGGCACGTCGAAGATCTTCGCGGCCTTCGCCAGGCCGACGGTGGAGTTGATGATGGCGGTGCGGTCGCCGCTGCCGGTGCCGAAGAACATCTGCGGCTGGTGGTCGACGAACAGCATCATCGAGTTGTCCGGGGTCAGCAGGTCCGGGCTCGGCGCGGCGTGGACGTTGGCGAAGTCAACCATGGGTCTTCTCTTCCTTGTGGACACGGGAAACTGACGTTGCGTCAGCCGCAGCCCGGTTGCTCCGGGGCGGCACAGGACGACGTTATTCCGAGCCGGTCCGACGGTTCTGCCCGCTGTGCGCCCGGCACTGTTCCGACAACGCACGGCCGACGGGCGCCGGGCCGGCCGGGCGACGAGTGCGCTGCGGAGCAACTGGTGATGCGCTGCGAAGGGCGCCGCCGCGCCGACGGCTGCCTACGGTCGCCGGGCGGCCCCGTGCGGGAACGCCGTGCGCCGCGACGCCGTGCGCCGGAACACCGTGCGCCGGGGCCGTGCGCCGCACCGCCGCCGACCGCAGGACCGGCGGCCGAAACGCCACCGAACGAAGGGACCTCCGTTGTCCGCCATGCCCGTCGCCGGGATCCGCCCCGGCACCCCCGACCAGCCCGCCGACCTCGTCGTGCGCAACGCCAAGGTGTTCACCAACGACCCGCGCCGCCCGCAGGCCACCGCCGTGGCCGTCCGGGACGGGCGGATCCAGGCCGTCGGTGACGACGCGGACGTCATCCCGCTGGTCGGCCCCGGCACCCGGGTGGTCGACGCGCTCGGCCGCCGGGCCGTCCCCGGGCTCAACGACGCCCACCTGCACGTCATCCGCGGCGGCCTCAACTACGTGCTGGAGCTGCGCTGGGACGGCGTCCCGACGCTGCGCGAGGCGCTGGCCATGCTCCGGCTCCAGGCCGAGCGCACCCCGCCCGGCCAGTGGGTGCGGGTGGTCGGCGGCTGGTCGGCCGACCAGTTCGCCGAGCGGCGCCTGCCCACCCTGGAGGAGCTCAACGCCGCCGCGCCCGACACCCCCGTCTTCGTGCTGCACCTCTACCAGTCGGCGCTGCTCAACCGGGCCGCCCTCCGGGCCGCGGGCTTCACCCGGGACACCCCCGACCCCGCCGGCGGCCAGATCGTCCGAGGCCACGACGGCGAGCCGACCGGCCTGCTGATCGCCGCCCCGGGCGCCCTGCTGCTCTACTCCACCCTGGCGAAGGCGCCCACCCTGGACGAGGCCGACCGGATCGGCTCCACCCGGCACTTCCTGCGCGAGCTGAACCGCTTCGGCCTCACCTCGGCGATCGACGCCGCCGGCGGCTTCCAGAGCTTCCCCGAGAACTACGGCACCGTCATGGAGCTGGCCCGCCGGGGCGAGCTGACGCTGCGCATCGCCTACCACCTCTTCCCGCAGACCGCCGGGCAGGAGCTGGACGACCTCACCCGCTGGGTGAACACCGTGCGCCCAGGGGAGGGCGACGAGTGGCTGCGCCTCAACGGCGCGGGGGAGAACCTCACCTGGGCCGCCGCCGACTTCGAGAACTTCACCGAGCCCCGTCCGCAACTGGGCGCCTACGAGAGCGAGTTCGAGAAGGCCGTCCGCCTGCTGACGGAGAACGGCTGGGGCTTCCGGCTGCACGCCACCTACGACGAGACGATCCGCCGTGACCTCGCCGTCTTCGAGAAGCTCGCCGCCGAGGGCCTCTTCCCGCAGGGCAACCGCTGGCTGTTCGACCACGCGGAGACCGTCAGCAGGGACAGCCTCGACCGGATCGCGGCGCTGGGCGGCGCCGTCTCCGTCCAGAACCGCCTGTCCTTCCAGGGCGAGGCCTTCGTCTCGCGCTACGGAGCCCCGGCCGCCGCCGAGGCGCCGCCGCTGCGCGCCATGCTGGACCGCGGCCTGACCGTCGCGGCGGGCACCGACGCCACCCGGGTCTCCTCCTACAACCCCTGGATCGCCCTGCACTGGCTGGTCTCCGGCCGCGCGGTCAGCGGACGGCGCCTGGCGGCCGACCACAACCGGCTCAGCCGTGAGCAGGCCCTGGAGCTCTACACCCTGGGCGGCGCCCGGCTCACCGGCGAGGAGGAGGTCAAGGGGCGTCTGACGGTCGGCAGTTACGCGGACCTCGCGCTGCTCAGCGCCGACTACTTCACCGTGCCCGAGGCCGACATCCCGCACATCGAGGCGGTCCTGACCGTCGTCGGCGGACGCATCGTCCACGCCGCCCAGGAGCACCAGGGGCTGGCCCCCGAACTGCCCGCCGTCTCGCCGTCCTGGAGCCCGGTCACCCGGTTCGGCGGCTACCACGCCACCCCCGCCCCCGGCACGGCCGGTGTCCGGCAGGCCGAGGGCGTGCTGGAGGCCGTGGCGGCCTCCGGGGAGCAGCACGCCTGGCGTGCCGCCCGGGGCCTCGCCCTCCCGGGGCAGCCCGAGGTGCCGCTGGACCCCTGCTTCTTCTGACGTTTCGTCACTCGTGGGGGCGTCGCCGGAACGAGGCGTCGCCCCCACCGCACATCCACGTCCAGCCGCATCAGGAGCCGTCGTGACCACGCCCCCAGCCGATCACCGGACCGCACCCCCGCCCCCGCCCCCGCAGCCAGGACCGCAGATCCCGGACCACCACCCGCTGGCGCTCGCCCTGTTCGGCCTCACCCTGGTCAGCGGCCTGATCGACGCGGTGAGCTACCTCGGCCTCGGCCACGTCTTCACCGCGAACATGACCGGCAACGTCGTCGTGATCGCCTTCGCCCTCGCCGGAGCGCCCGGCTTCTCCGTCGCCGGCTCGCTGACCTCGCTCGCCGCCTTCCTGCTCGGCGCGCTGCTGGCCGGCCGTCTCGCGACGCGCGGCGCCGGAACCCGGCGGCCCCGGTGGCTGCGGACGGTCTTCGTCCTCGAAGTCGCGCTGTACGGGGTGGCCGCCGCCGTCGTCTTCGCCCGGGGCTCGGACGGCGCGGCGCAGTACGCGGTGATCGCGCTGCTGGCCCTGGCGATGGGCGTCCGCAACGGGACCGTCCGGGGCCTGGGCGTACCGGACCTCACCACCACGGTGCTCACCCTGACCCTGACCGGTCTGGCCGCCGACTCGCGCCTGGCGGGCGGCACCGCGCCCCGGCAGCGCCGGAAGGTCCTCTCCGTGGTCACCATGCTTGCCGGCGCCGCTCCCGGTGCCGTCCTGGTGCTGCACGGGCAGACGGCCTGGGCCCTGGTCGCCAGCGCGGTCCTGGCGGGCGTCACGGTTCTGCTCTACCGGGAGTGACCGGCGGGACGGTCCCCGCGGGGGCGGGGGCCGTGGCGGCGGTGGGCGACGAGTGAGCCATGACTGAGTCATGACTGCATCCGCCCGGCCGGCCGCACCGGAATCCGACCGTCAGATGACCTACCGGCCGGCCGCGCCCGCCGTCCAGGCTGGGACCGGCACGGGGCTCCGTACGCGGGACTCCGGGGAGGGGCGGCCGGATGGACTCGCGGACGTCGCTCCAGGAAATCGCGTCACCGGCTTGACTGGTGACGGAGAAAATGGCCATCATTGCATCACCGCCTCAACCGGTGACGACGAGCAGGGGCGTCTGCTCGCGCCGCCGGTCGGGGCGGGACATCCACTCGATCCAGATGGGGAGCACCAGTCATGGCAGTCAGCTACACCGCCGTCGTCGACGTCAACGGCGAGGGCCGCAACGGCGGCCGGGTCCGTTCCTCGGACGGCCTGCTGGAGACCGGTCTCGCCATCCCGAAGGAGCTCGGCGGGGGCGGCACCGCGACCAACCCCGAGCAGCTCCTCGCGGCCGGCTGGGCCGCCTGCTTCCTCGGGGCCCTGCGCCGGGCGGCCGGCGACCGCAAGGTCCGGCTCACCAGCACCGCCATCACCGCCGAGATCACGCTGACCCACGGGGACGACGACGAGTTCTCGCTCTCCGCGGTCCTCCGCCCGGTGCTGGGCGGCGTGGACCAGGCCACCGCCGGGGAGCTGGCACGCGCCGCGCACCGGATCTGCCCCTACTCCAAGGCCATGAGCGGCAACATCCCGGTCGTCATCGACGCCGGCGTCGCCGCCTGACCCGCACCCCAGACGGCGGGCCCCGCGCGATCTGCCCCCGTTCGCGCGGGGCCCGCTTCCCACCGGCACACCTGCGCGGCGCCGATCGGAGAGCGAGGACACGGCATGGTTTCCGCGACGCACACGTGTCGACGGGTGGCCGGACGGCGCCATCACCGCTCCGGCCGGTGCCCGGCCGCTCCCGAGGCGCGCGTCCGGGGCGCGGCGGCCCCGGGGGAGCGGCCGTGGCCGGACGACGCGCAGCTGTGGAGCTGGTCCGAGACCGTCCTCCTGCTGGGGTACGGCCCGGGGCCCTCGTCCTTCCTGTGAGCGGCGAGGGCGGCTCAGCCGGGCTGGCCGGAGGCGGTCGTACCCGGCCGGACCAGGGTGTGCAGAACGGAGCGCCCCTGCTCGTGGCGCCGGACGCGGCCCTTGGCGACGAGGGCTTCCAGGGTGTTCCGGAAGACCTGGGGCGTCGGGTCGCGCTTCGGGTCCGCCGCCATGAGTTCGTCGCGCAACTCCTCGGCCGGGCACGGTTCGTCGTGCCGTCCGAGCAGTTCCGTGAGCAGGCCGCCGAGCAGAGGCCGGTGCGAAGTCCCCTTCGCACCGGCCTTCTCGGCGTGCGCCGCCGGGGCGGGCGCCCCGCGCCGACGCGCGTGCCCCGCGAGGGGCCGCCGGGCGGAGCGGGGCCGCCGGGCGGAACCGGTTGACGAGCGGACGGGCCCGTTCGGGCGGGCCGGTCAGGCGCTCGCGGTGGACGGGGCCTTCTTCCGGGCCCGGTAGGCGGCCGCCTTGATCTTGTTGCCGCAGGAGTCCATGCCGCACCACTGGCGGCGCATGCCCCGGGAGCGGTCGATGTAGACCCGGGTGCACTCCGGGTTGCCGCACTCCTTCATCAGCGGGACGTCCGGACCGCTGAGGAGGTCGACCGCCTGACGCGCGACGGTCGCCAGCGCCTGGCCGGGCGTCGCCTCGTTGTGCCGTCCGGTCAGGGTGAGCTGCGGCGTCACGGGAGTCCTGCGCGCGGCGCCGTTGAGGACGGCGAGCGCCTGGCGGTCGAACGGCTCGCCCAGCCGGCGGTCGGTGACCAGCCGGTAGATGGCCTCGCGGACGGTCCGTGCCTCCAGGACGTCCTGTTCGTCACCGGGCGTGATCGTGTCCACCAGGCCGCAGTCCAGGTACCAGGCGTTCAGTCGCTCCGGCGTCACGAACATCTCGAACCGGACGGTGCGCCGTGCACGGAGGGTGGCCGCGAAGTCGAGCGCCGGGTGCCCGCAGACGAAGACATGGTCAAGGTTCACAGTCACCATCCTGACAGGTGACTGTGAACGGGTGCAATAACGCGGTGCCCGGGCGGCCGCTACAGCGGCAGCTCCCGGCCCTGCCAGCGGCGGCGCAGCCAGCGGTCGTGGCTCGCGAGGACGATCGCGCCGGGGCCGGCGCCGAGGGCCTCCTCCAGTTCGTCGCACAGGCGGGGGGAGAAGTGGTTGGTGGGCTCGTCGAGCAGCAGCAGCTCGGGCGGGTCGGCGACCAGCAGGGCGAGGGCGAGCCGCCGGCGCTGTCCGACGGAGAGCCGGCCGACCGGCTTGTCCAGGTCCGCCGGGTGCAGCAGGCCGAGCGAGCCCAGCGGCACCTGCTCGGCCCTGGCCGGGCCCAGCGCCAGTTCGTAGGTGCCGCGGACGGTGCGGTCGGGCCGGTCGAACACGGTGTCCTGGGTGAGCAGCCCGACGGTCAGCCGGGGGCGCCGGCGCACCGTGCCCTCGGCGTCGAGGTGCCCGGCGAGCACGGCGAGCAGCGTGGACTTGCCCGTCCCGTTGCCTCCCGTGACCAGCAGCCGGTCGGCCGCCGACACCTCCAGGCCGTCCAGTTCGAGCCGGCCCGGCACCCGGACGTCCCGCAGCGACACCAGCGGCCGCGGCTCCCCGCCCGGTGTCTCGGCGTCGACGGCCAGGGCATCGGGCGCCTCGGCGTCGACGGCCAGGGCGTCGGACGCCCCGGGGTCCACAGTCAGGGCACCGGCGGCGAACCGCAGCGGGCGCGGCGGCTCGGGCACCCGGGTGCGCTCCAGCTCCTCCAGCCGCCGGGCCGCGTTGCGCACCCGGCGGGAGACCTGGCTCTGCACCCGGCCCGCCCGGTGGCCGTAGCCCATCTTCTCGTTGTCGCGCGGCCCCCGGTCCGGTGCCACCCGGTGCGCGGTCACACCGGCCGAGTGGCGCAGCTGCGCCAACTCCTGCTGCTCCTCGGCGTACTGACGCTCCCAGCGCTCCCGCTCGGCGCGCTTCTCACCCAGGTACGCGCTGTAGTTGCCGCCGTAGCGGACCGGCCCGCCCACGGCCGGGTCGAGGTCGACGAGGTCGGTGCAGACGGCGTCCAGGAACGCCCGGTCGTGGGAGGCGAGGACCACGGTGCCGGGCAGTGCGCGGAGCTGCTCCTCCAGGAAGGCGGCGGCGCCGTCGTCGAGGTGGTTGGTCGGTTCGTCCAGCAGCAGCGCGGACGGTCGGCGGACGAGCAGCGCGGCCAGGGCGAGGCGGCCCCGCTGTCCGCCGGACAGCGAGCCGAGCGTGCGGTCGTGCCCGAACGCGCCGAGGCCCAGCCCGTCGAGGACCAGTGCGGCGCGGCGGTCGGCGTCCCAGGACTCCCGGTGCTGGGCACGCTCCAGCCGCTCGGCGTAGGCGGCCAGGAGCTCGGGGTGGCCGGGGGCGGACTCCGGGACGCGGGCGATCTCCGCGCCCAGCCGGTCGAGTTCGGCGAGGTCCGCACGGGCCTCGCGCAGCGCGTCGTCCAGGACCGCGGCGATGGTGGCCCCGGCGTCGAAGGGCATCTCCTGGTGCAGGAAGCCGAGGTCCGCGGGGCGCGTGACGCTTCCGGCGTCGGGTTCGTCCACACCGGCGAGCACCCGCAGCAGGGTGGACTTGCCGGCGCCGTTCTCCCCGATCAGGCCGATCCGGCGGCCGGGGGAGGCGGTCAGGCAGACGCCGTCGAGGACGCGCCGGCCGCCGAGGTGGCGGACGACGTCATGGGCGAGCAGGGCGTGCTGGGGCACGGGGGACCTTCCGGGGTGAGGGGTGGCGGGGCGCGTCGCCGAGCCGCCGTGGGCGGGGTTCGGCGACGCGCCCGGGCCCGCCGGGCACGGAGCCTCGGGCGCGGGCCGGTTCACACGGCGGCCGGTCACACGGCGGGGGCCGCGGTCTCCTTCAGCGTGCCGTCGGCCAGCCGGAGCCAGCGGTTCACGCCGATCTCGGCGAGGAACCGCTCGTCGTGACTGACCACCAGAAAGGCCCCCTGGTAGGAGTTCAGGGCGCTCTCCAGCTGCCCCGCGCTGACCAGGTCGAGGTTGTTGGTCGGCTCGTCGAGCAGGAGCAGGTGGGGGGCCGGTTCCGCGCACAGCACGCAGGCCAGGGTGGCCCGCAGCCGCTCGCCGCCGGAGAGCACCCCGACCGGCAGGTGGGCCCGGGCGCCGCGGAACAGGAAGCGGGCGAGCAGGTTCATCCGTTCCGTCTCGGGCCGCTCGGGGGCGAACGCGGCGAAGTTCTCCGCCACGGTGCGGTCGAGGTCGAGCAGGTCCAGGCGCTGCGAGAGGTAGGCGATCCGGCCGTCGTTGCGGGTGATCTCCCCGCTGTCGAGGGCGAGGTCGCCGGTGATCAGGCGCAGCAGGGTGCTCTTCCCGGCGCCGTTGGGCCCGGTCAGCGCGATCCGCTCGGGTCCGCGGACGCTCAGGTCGACGCCGCCGTCGGCGAACACCGGCCGGCCGGCGTGGCTCACCTGCATGCCCTCGCCGAGGAAGAGGTTGCGTCCGGCGGGCACCTGGGTGTCGGGCAGTTCCAGGGTGAGGCGCTGCTCCTCGCGCAGGGCGCGCCCGGCCTCGTCCAGCCGGGCCTTGGCCTCGCTGACCCGGGCGGCGTGCATCTGGCCGGCCCGGCCCGCGGACTCCTGGGCGCCGCGCTTCATGTTCCCGGCGAAGATGCGGGGCAGGCCGGCGTTCTTCAGGTTGCGGGCGGCGTTGCTCTGGCGGCGGTCGGCGCGCTCGCGGGCCTGCTGCATCTCCCGCTTCTCCCGCTTCAGCTCCTGCTCGGCGTTGCGGACGTTCTTCTCGGCGACTTCCTGCTCGGCCCGGACGGCCTCCTCGTAGGCGGCGAAGTTGCCGCCGTAGAAGCGCAGTTCGCCGTTGCCCAGCTCGGCGATGTGCTGCATCCGGTCGAGCAGCGCGCGGTCGTGGCTGACCAGCAGCAGGCAGCCGTTGAAGTCCTCCAGCACGTCGTAGAGCTGGTGCCGGGCCCGGGCGTCCAGGTTGTTGGTGGGCTCGTCGAGCAGCAGGACGTCGGGGCGCTTGAGCAGCTGGGCGGCGAGGCCCAGGGAGACGATCTGGCCGCCGCTGAGCGTGCTCAGGCTGCGGTCCAGGGTGAGGTCGGTCAGTCCGAGGCGGTCGAGCTGGGCGCGGGTGCGCTCCTCGATGTCCCAGTCGTCGCCGATCGTGGTGAAGTGCCGCTCGTCGACGTCGCCGGACTCCACGGCGTCGATGGCGCGGATGACCTCCGCGACGTCGAGCACCTCGGCGACGGTGAGGTCGGAGGTCAGCGGGAGGCTCTGGCGGAGGTAGCCGAGCCGGCCGGTGACCGTCACCGAGCCGGTGGCGGGCTTGAGTTCGCCGGCGATCAGCTTGAGCAGGGTGCTCTTGCCGGAGCCGTTGGGGGCGACCAGTCCGGTCCGGCCGGCGGGCACGGTGAAGGACAGGTCGTGGAAGACCGGGGTGTCGTCGGGCCAGGCGAAGGAGAGGTTGGAGCAGACGACGGCGGCGTCGGACATGGAAGTGACCTCGAAAGGGGTGAGGGCAGGAAGAGACCTCTGCCCTGGGCAGACATGGGAGAAATGGGTACGACGAAACGGACCACTTCGGCGGCGGCGCTGTGGAAGCACCGGCCGGTGGCCGTCAGATCCGGATCTCACCCGGAGATGTCGTCGTCACCCGCCACGTCTGTCACTCCTCGATCACACGACTACAGATGCCCGCCACTGTAGCCAGGCCTTCCGTGCGCGGCAACTTTCTTTTCGCGCGCACCCCTTCGGCGGCAGCGGGCGGCCCGCCGGTCCCGTTGACACGTCGGCCGTAGCCGTGTCAGCATCGTCACCGGTTGAACCGGTGACGATGCGGATGTGCTCCACCGTGTTCACACGTGTGGATCCGCCCGGGGCCGGGCCGGCCGAACCGCGGCCGCCCGCCGGGACCGTCGCCGTCTCGAAGGAGCGCACTGACCATGGCGGGAAATCCGAAGCGGAGGGCCGAGGGCGCGCCCGTGGGGCGGCGCGCGCTGCTCGGCATGCTCGGCGCCGGCGCCGCGGGGCTGGCCGCCGCGCCCCACCTCCAGCGCGGCTGGGAGGGGTTCCTCTCCGCCGCCGCGGAGAAGGACGCGACAGGCCTGACCGGCCTGCTGCCCAACCCGGGCGGCTTCCGGTACTTCAGCGTCGTCGGCTCGGTGCCGCGCAAGGACGAGACCGACTACGAACTGCGGGTGGACGGCCTGGTCGAGCGCCGGCGGACGTACACCCTGCCCGAACTGCGGGCGATGCCGCAGACCAGGGTGGTCCGCGACGTGCTCTGCACGGACGGCCGGCGGGTGAACGGCACGCCCTTCGAGGGGGTGCTGCTGGCCGACCTCCTCGATGCCGCCGGAGTGCGCTCCCCGGGCGCGGCCGTCCGCTTCACCTGCTTCGACGGCGCGTACAGCGAGAGCCTCACCCTGGAGCAGGCCCGCCGCTCGGACGTCCTGGTGGCGCTGAACATGCAGGACAAGCCCATCACCCACGCCCACGGCGGACCGGTCCGCCTCTACGTGGCGCCCATGTACTTCTACAAGTCGGCCAAGTGGCTGTCCGGGATCTCGGTCACCGACAAGGTCGTCCCCGGCTACTGGGAGGAGCGCGGCTATGACGTCGACGGCTGGCTCGACGACGCCGACCGGCGCGGCGAAGCGGCCTGAAACCGCGGACCGCGTCCGCCGGTTCAGCCCCGCCGAGCGCCTGGTCCACCGGGCCGTCGGCGTCCTGATGCTGCTCTGCCTGGCCTCCGCCGCCTGCCTGTACCTGGGGCCGCTGGCCCAACTCGTCGGCCGGCGCCACCTGGTGGCCACCGTCCACAGGTGGTCGGGCATCCTGTTGCCGCTGCCCGTCCTGCTCGGACTGCTCTCCGCGGAGTTCCGCGCGGACCTGCGCCGGCTCAACCGCTTCGCGCCGTACGACCGGGAGTGGCTGCGGGCGGTGCGCAAGCGCTGGGCGTGGCCCGGGGCGCGCCCGGCGGGCAAGTTCAATGCGGGCCAGAAGCTCTACGCGGGCTGGATCGCCGGGGCGGTGCTGGTGATGGCGTCCACCGGTCTGCTGATGTGGTTCAGGGGACTGCTGCCGTTCGTCCCGCGCACCAGCGCGATCTTCGTCCACGACGTCCTGGCCTGGGCGATCGCCTTCGTGGTGTTCGGCCACGTGCGCCAGGCGGTGCGGGACCCGGAGGCGCGGCGCGGCATGCGCACCGGGTACGTCGGCCGGGCCTGGGCCGAGCGGCACCACTCGCGGTGGCTGTCCGGGGGCCGCTCCGACGGCTGAGAGCGGTCGAACCCCCCGGGTCCGGCCCGTGCCCATCGGCACGGGCCGGGCCTCTCGGTGTGGCGCCGGCGCACCGGTGAGGGGTTCGGCCGGCGCCGGCGAACGGGCTCCGGCACGGCGAAGGGGCCGGCAGCCGGTGCTGTCGGCCCCTGGGGAACCCCGCCCCGCGGAGGTCACTTGGCCCGGAACGGTCCCGCGAACGACTTGCGCAGGGCCGGAGGAGCGACGAGCGGGAGCATGGTGGCGAGCATCCTGCCCTTGAGGGTGTCCGGCTGCCGGGTCAGCTGGACGTCGACCCGGGTGCCGTCGTCCTCGGGGGTCACCCGGAAGACCCAGCCGCCGCCGGGGCCGAAGAGCTTGGAGTCCAGGGTGGTGACGGTGACGGTGTCACCGCCCGGCTCCCAGTCGTAGCGGGCGCGCTCCCAGGCGGCGGCGGTGCCCTCGGTGACCTCGGCCCAGGTGTCGCCCTGCGCGTGGACCTCGAAGTGGTCGGCGTCGATCGTCGGCCAGGTCTCGGTGCGGGCGGGGCCGAAATCGGTCAGCACCGCCAGCGCGTCCGCCGGGGCGAGGGTGGAGACGAGGTGGAAGCGTACGACTGCCATGGTGGGTGTCCTCATCGAAAAGTAACTGTTCTGGCCGGTGACGAAAGGCTTCCATGAGGCTTCGTCACCTGTCAAGGCGGTGATGATTGAGGGTTGGCGAGCGAGACATGTGTCGCCGCATGCCGATGCCCGGCACTGCCGTGGGGCGGTGCCGGGCATCGGGGGAAGTGGTCGACGCGCCCGGCCGGGCGAGGCCCCCCCGCCCGGCCGGGCCGCCTCGTTACGCCGGGACGACCCGGTAGCTCAGGGCCGCGAACGGGACGTTGGACTGGGCCAGCGAGCCGGTGGCCCAGCCGTAGGCGCCGGTGCAGCCGGCGCCGGGGTACAGCACCACGGACGCGGACCCGTTGACGACCTGCACGGAGCGGGCGGACGTCGACAGCGTGTGGCAGGTGCCGAGGTCGGAGAGGTCGACGGTGGTCACCGCCCCCTGGCCGTTGGCGGCCGAGTAGAGCCGCGCGCCCGGCTGGAGCGGCGGCCAGCCGGCGGCGTCGGCCGCCCCGGCGCCGAGGCCGATCAGGGCCCCGGCCAGGGCGGCGGTCGTGGCTGCGCGGCGGATGTTCGTCGTGGACCTGAACATGCGACTCACCTTCTCGTGGGTGGCGGAACTGCCGGAGGAGCCGGCGCGGGGCTCGATGGATGAGCCCCGTCGGGAGTCGATCATTGCGCGTTCAACAATGCGTCCGGGAGTCCGGAATCGGCCAAACACATGTGAGTGCCCGACGGTCAGGTGTGTTTTCGCCAACTCGCGTCACCTGCTTGACAGGTGACGCGGATGGGTCGCACCCTGAAGGCAGTCCCCGGCGGCCCGCACGTCGCCATCCGTCATCGGTGGTCTGGAGAACGGCCATGAGCAAGCAGCCCGCGGACGACCGCGCCGCCGAAGCCCGCCGCGCCCGGTACGGCACGCTCCCCGAGCGCATCCGCTTCGAGGACACGACCGCGCAGGCGCCGTCCGGCCCGGCCGCCGCCGCCCGCGCCTCGTACGACCCCGAGAGCGCGTGGAACTTCTACAACTGCCTTGCCGTCGACCTGGGGCTCTGACACCCCACCCCGTCCCCACCGGCCGGTCCTTGTGGGACCTCCCGGAGTCCTGACAAGATCTCAGGTCGCGTACCCGGCCCGATGCCGACGTGGCAGCCGCGGGGCGCCGCGAAGGGGGAGACGGACATGGCACGGGTGAACCTGCGGGCGGCCTTCATGAGCGGGCTTTCGTCCACCGTCACGGCGCAACAGGTCTTCACCAACCGGGTCGACGAAGTCGCCGCCTTCGAACGGTCGGTGGAGAGCCTGGCCCGGACGCTGGACGAGGCCGAGGTCTCGCCGGTCCTGGACCGGGCGCAGGGACGCCGCAACGTCCTGACGCTCTACGGCGTCGGCGGGATCGGCAAGTCGACGCTCTCCCAGGAGCTGGAGCGCCGACTGCTCGCCGACGCGGCGGCCCAGGGGCGCGACGACGTCGTGACCGTCCGCGTCGACCTCGCCGAGGACGGCGCCTGCGACATCGAGGGCCTGCTGCTGCGGCTGCGGGCCGGTCTGGGACACCTGGGCAGCCGGTGGCAGGGCTTCGACCTGGCGCTCGCCTCCTACTGGGCCCGGGCGCACCCCGGCGAAGCCCTCCAGGACTTCCTGGACGCCTCGCCCGCCCTGCGCCGGGCCTCCCGGAGCATCGGCCTCGGCGACCAGATCACCCAGGCCGTGCAGGAGGTCGACCCGGCCGGCCTCGGCGGCCTGGCCGGACTGGCGCACCGCGCGGCCCTCGCCACCTACCGCGCCGTCCGGGACCGGGTCCGCGAGGGACGCCTGCTCGCCGACTGCGAGCTGTTCGCCGAACTCGTCGAGGCCGACGCCGACTACGAGACGCTCTCCTACTTCCCGTACCTGCTGGCCTGGGACCTCGACCGCCTGCCGGCCCGGGGTCGCCCGGCCCGGCGGCCCACGGTGTGCGTGTTCCTGGACACCTTCGAGGTGGTCAACGGCGGCGCCGACCGCACGGTGGAGCGCCTGATCCAGCGGTGCGCCTACCTGATGCCGAACGTGCTGTTCGTGATCACCGGCCGCAACCGGGTCGACTGGGCCGACGCGGGCGCGGGCGGCGAACTGGACTTCACCGGCCCGCAGTGCTGGCCCAACCTGCACTACCGCAACGACACCGTCGAACCCCGCCAGCACCTCGTGGGCTACCTCTCGGACTCCGACGCCGACAGCTACCTCCGGGAGGCGCTCACCCGGGACGGCGAGCCCGTCATGCCCGCCGAGGTCCGCCGGCGCATCATCGAGGGCGGCCAGGGCCTGCCCCTGTACCTGGACCTCTCGGTGTCGCACTTCGCCGCGCTCCTCGCCCGTGGCGGGCAGCCCTCCCCGGCCGACTTCGGCGGTTCGTTCACGGCGGTCGCCACCCGGTCGATCCGCGACCTGCCCCGGGAGGAGCGCGACCTCGTGCGCACCGCGGCGCTCACCGACTGGGTCGGCGCGGACCTCCTGCGGGCCGGACAGCCCAACGTCTCCGACGGCAGCGTGGCGCGTTTCCTGCGCCGGCCCTTCCTGACCCGCGACGACGCCTGCGCCATGCCGTACGCCCTGCACGCGGCGCTGCGCCACGCCATCGGGGAGGCGGACCGGACGCTCCCGGACGGCTGGTCCGACCGCGACCGCGAGGAGGTCGCGGCCCGGCTGCTCGGCTGGCTGGGCCGGCGCATCGGCCCCTCCGACGGGCGGGTCACCATCGCCCAGGTCCTGGAATCCGGCCTCAAGCTCTCGGTCGCCCACGGCGTCTTCGAGGACTGGATGGCCCGGGCGACCCAGCGCCTCGTCGAAGCGGGGCAGTGGACGGAACTGGGCGCCGGGCTCACCGCCGAAGGCGCCGGGACGCCCGAGTACCAGGCGGTGCGCGCCGCCATCAGGGGCGTCCAGCTGCGGCGCACCGGCCGTGCCGCACAGGCCGTCGACCTGCTCCGGGCCGCCGGCGAGGGCGTCCCGCAGGGCGGTGCGACGGCCCAGCTGGTGCGCATCCACCTCGCCCACGCGCTGCGCAACCACGGCGACTACACCGAGGCCGCGGAGATCTACCGCTCCCTGGTGGGCGGCGAGTTCGACGCGGCGGCCCGGCACTGGCTGTGCGACTTCGACTACCTCAACGGGCGGTTCGGCACGGCGCTGGGCTCGCTCCGGGAACAGCGCAGCCGCGGGCCGGAGGACGAGGGCGAGCGGCTGCGGCTGATCGGGCACATCTGGCGGGTGAACGCCCGTTTCGAGGAGGCGGCCGCCGTGTACACCGAGGCGATCGAGCTGGCCCGGCGCGAGGACCTCGCCGCCGCGGAGGCGAAGGCGCTGGCCAACCTGGCGCAGACCGCCTGCTGGGCCGGTGACACGGCGGCGGTCGCGGAGGCGGCGGCCCGGGCGAGGGACCTGCTCGACCTGGTGCCCAACCCCGTCGAACTGGTCAAGATCCGCTCGGCCGAGGCGGTCGCGCACGCGGTCTCCGGGGACGCCGCGGCCGCCGTGGAGGCGGTCGGGGACACCCGGCGGCTCGCGGACGGCATCGGCTACCGCGGCGGCCACAACCTGGCCGACGTGGCCCGGATCCTGATCGGCGTCCTCGGTGACGACCGGGCCGGCGCCCGCCGCACCCGGGCCGAACTCGACGCCCGGACCCGCCGGTCGGGCGGCAACACCTACTGGGTCCCGATCGTGACCAGCTGGATCGAGGGCGCTGCGAAGGCCGCGGAGCACGACCCCCGGGTCGAGTGGGTCGACGGGCCGGCCGAGGCGTTGGGCCGCTGGGCGGAGGTGGCTGCGCGAGGATGAGGGGCCGGAGCCCCGGCGCCCGGGGCCGCGACGGACGAGGGGAAGAGCCCATGGACCAGCAGGAGCACGCCGATCCGGTACGGGTGGGGCTGGTGGGGATCGGCACCATCGCCGAGACCCACCTCGCCGTCCTCGCCGAACGGCCGGACGTGGAACTGGAGTTCACCGTCGACCCCAGGCCGGTCGGCCCGGTCGACTTCCGGGGCACGAGGCCGCCGCACCACCGCGACCTCGGCCGGGCGCTCGACCGGCACCAGCCGGACCTGCTGGTCCTCGCCACCCCGACGCAGACGCACGCCGAGCTGCTGGCCGAGGCGCTGCTGCGCTCCACGGCCCGGGTGCTGGTGGAGAAGCCGCTCGTCCACGACCTGGCGTCCCTCGCCACGCTGCGCGAGCTGGAGGGGAAGGCCGAGGTGGCGCGGCGCGTGTTCACCGCGCACCACTTCGCGTTCTCCCCGGAGGTCGAGTGGGCGGCGGAGCTGCTCGCCGCGCACCCCGAGTGGGGGCCGGTCACGACCGTCACCTCGGCCTTCTACGACCCGTACGTCCTGCGCGGCGAGGAGGCCTTCGCCTCGTACGTCTCCAGCTGGACGGACTCGGGGGTGAACCAACTCAGCATGCTCACCCGCTTCGTGGACCTCGTCGGCCTCACCTCCCTCCGGCAGGAGGACGGCGGGGCGAGCGCGTGGTGCGCGGTGGAGTTCCGCTCCCGCGGCGAGGCGGGGACGGCCCGGCTGCGCAGCAGCTGGCTGACCGGCTCCAGCAGCAAGGAGAGCAGCCTGGCCTTCGGGCGCTCCGGTGTGGAGGTCTGGATCGACCACACCGCGATGACCGGATTCGCCGCCAGGGAGGGCGAGTTGCTCGCGGCCTTCGGCAACGACGGCAGGACCGGGCGGAAGGTCGCCCACTACCGGCCGCTCTACGCCGGCCTGCTGTCCGGCCGGCCCGATCCGGTGCTCGGGTTCGAGACCGCGGCGATGGTCACCGCGATCCACGGGGCGGTGCCCGAGGCGCCCGGGGGCGGGCCCGTCAGATGAGGTCGAAGTCGAACTCCCCGGCGGCGAGGGCCCGGACGAAGGCGGCGTGGGCCTCGCGGCGGACGGCCAGGACCGGGCCGGAGGGGTCCTTGGAGTCGCGGACGTAGCAGGTCGGACCACCGGGGACGGCGACTTCGACGCAGTTGTCGTCCCCGGCGCTGTGGCTGGACTTGGTGAAGGTCGGCTGGGTCACTTGATCCGGTCCCTCTGTGCGGCGATGAAGGCGAGCGAGGAGTCGACGGACATGGCCTCCGCGGTGATCTCCCGGAACTTCGACCGGTAGAGCTCGACGTCGGACGGGTCCTCGACCCACAGGCTGCTCAGCAGGCCCTCGACCAGGACGACGTCGAGGTCCGTCCGCTGGGGGAAGCCCATCATCGCGAACGCGCCGGTCATCCCCGGGTGGACCGCCGCGCCGACGGGCATGACCTGGATGTCGATGTTGGGCAGGCTGCTGAGCGTCAGCAGCCGCTCCAGCTGCGGGACCATGATCTCGGGGCGGTCGGCGTTGGCGCACAGGGCCGCCTCGTGGATGACGGCCCACACCCGCACCGGGTTCGGGCGGGTCAGGATGGACTGGCGGGCCATCCTGACCTGGACCAGGTCCTCGACCGACCCGCCGGACCGGATGCGCAGCCGGCCGATGACGATCCGCGCGTACTCGGGGGTCTGGAACAGGCCCGGGACGAACGCCGGTTCGTACGTCCGGTAGGTGGCGGCGTCGGCCTCCAGGAGGATCAGGTCGGTCGCGGTGGAGTTGATGACGTCGCGGTAGCTCAGCCACCAGCCGCGCTTGCTGCCGTCCTTGGTGATGGCGATCAGGCCGGCCCGGTAGTCCTCGTCCTCGCACCCGTAGAAGTCGAGGAGTCTGTTGACGTCCTCGACCTTGGCCGCGGTGTGGGCCGTCTCGATCCGGGTGAGCTTGGCCTGGCTCATCCCCGTCGCTTCGGCCACCACTTCTGCGGTGAGCTTCCGTTCCTCGCGGAGCTTCCGCAGCACGCCACCGAGCCTCCGCCGGCGAACGGTCGAGACTGCCATCGTGCCCCCTCCTGAACTATCGGTCGACCAGTCTGCCTGCGTGGCGGTCGGCCGCGCTACCGACAACTGCCCACTGAGGGCGCCGAATTCAGGTTCGATTTGCAAATATGCGGGAGGCGGGGAGCGAGTTGCGCTACCCGGTGCGCAGACTGCATGCTGAGCGTAGCGGGGCGTGTGCAACGAGTAGGCGGCGACCTGTGAACTCGCCGTCATCCGGAGCGTGTCTGCCGATATGCGGCGAGGAGCGAACCACTCCATCACCACGACCAGACCCGAGGCCCCGTGCGACTCCTGATCGACCTCGTCCTTCCGCTCCTGCTGCTCCTCGCCATCGCCGTCGTCGGCCTCGGCGCGGTCGCCGTCCTGCGGATGCCCCACCGTCCGGACGCCATCACGACCGCCGCCCCCGAGGGCGACCGCGACCTCCGGCCGCCCGGCCGGACCCGCCGGGAGGCGGGGGTGCGCGCGGGCCCGTAGCCGGCGGCGGCCGGACGCGGGGGGGGGGGGGGGGGGGGGAGGTGGGGGGGGGGGGGGGGGGGGGGGGGGGAGGGGGGGGGGGGGGGGGTTTTTTTTTGTTTGGGGTGGGGTGGGGGGGGAAAAACAA
>NZ_JBVITE010000013.1:39085-118113 GCF_055575155.1 Kitasatospora sp. NPDC034533 | reverse complement strand
GTAGCGGTTCCCCCCCCCCCCCCCCCCCCCCCTCCCCCCCCCCCCCCCCACCCCCCCCCCCCCCCCCCCCCCCCCCCCTGGGCCGGTGGCGGTGCCCTACGATGGCCGCGTGTTCCTCTCTCGTGACTAGGGCTCCGGATGGCGACCGCACCCCGGTGGTGCGGTCCTTCGGCGTCCCGGTACACCGGCGCGCGGCGCGCGCCAACCCCAGAGGAACACCTCCATGTCTTCGTCCTACGCGACGGTCCTGCGCACCCCCGGCGCGGTCCGGCTCTTCGGCGCGGCCCTGATCGGCCGCCTCTCCTACGGCGTCGTCCCGCTCTCGCTCCTGCTCGCCGTCACCGGCACGACCGGTTCGTACGCCCGGGCCGGCTGGCTGGCGGCCCTCTTCGCCACTTCCAACGTGCTGCTCTCGCCCGTACGGGCCGGGCTGGTCGACCGCCACGGCCCGCGCCGGACCCTGCCGCCGATGGCGGCCGGGTACGCGCTGGTCCTGCTCGGCCTGGCCGCCGCCACCTGGCGACCGGACACGCCGTACCCCGTCCTGCTCGCCCTCGCGGGGGGCGGCCGGCGTGCTCGCACCGCCCCTCGGGCCGGTCACCAGGGCGCAGTGGAGCGTCCTGCTGCCGGACCCGGGCCTGCGCCGGCGCGCCTACAGCCTGGACACCGTGGCGGAGGAGCTCCTCTACGTCACCGGCCCGTTGCTGGCCGGCCTGATCGCCGGGACGACGGCGCGCCCGGCGCTCGGCCTGGTGGCCGGGGCCGCCCTCGTCCTCGGCGGCACCCTCGCCCTGGCCGCCTCGGTCCACGCCGCGCCGGCCCCCGCGGACGCCGGCTCCCCGTCCACCGCGGACCGAGCGCGTCCCTGGCGGCTGCTGGCCCGGACCCGCCAGCCGCTCGCCGCTGCCGCCGCGGCGGGCACCGGGCTCGGCGCGTTCGGCCTGCTGGCGGTGGTGTTCGCCCAGCGGCACGGCCAGGCCGCCGACGCCGCCTGGGTGCAGGCGACGCTGGCGGCCGGGAGCGCGATCGGCGGGCTGGTCCTCGGCGCCGTGGACTGGCGGGCCTCGGCGCAGGCCCGGCTCGCCGTCCTCACCACCGCCTTCGCGGGCGCACTGGCCCTGACCGCGCTGGCTCCGACGCTCCCGCTCCTGGCGGCCCTCGCCGCCCTGACCGGCCTGACGGTGGCACCGGCCCTCGCCACCGCTTACCTGCTCACCGACGAACTCGCCGGCCCGGGCCGGCGCACCCGGGCCGGTGCCTGGGTCAACGCCTCCTTCAACGCGGGTGGTTCGGCCGGGACGTCGGTGGCGGGGCTGCTCGCCGACCGGTTCCCGCTGTCGCTCTGCCTCGTCCTGGCGGCCACTCCGGCGTTGGCCGCCCTGGCCGCAGCGCGCCCCGGGGCAGCGGCTCCGGGCGGTGCGCGGCCGGTGGGGGAGCTGCCCGCAGGTGCGGGGACGGGCTCGGCCGAATCCCGGGGGAAGGGGCGGTAGTTGGGTGGTGGTGTGGTGCTTGCCGACGCGTGGGGCTGACCGGCCCGGTTCGTCGTGCGCATCGACGCGGATGGCTGAGCCGGTGCGGTCGGTTGGCGCTGGGCCTCGTTCTGGCGGCTACCCCCGGCTCTGGTCGCCGCGCGCGCCCCGCCGCGCGCGCTGCGGGGCGGCGGCTTCGGGCGGTGCGCGGCTGGCGGGTCGGGGAGCTGCCCGCCGGTGCGGGGGGGGGCAGGGTCGGCCCGATCCCGGGGTGGTGGTGTGGTGCTTGCCGCCGCGCGGGGCTGACCGGCCCGGTTCATCGTGCGCATCGACGCGGATGGCTGGGCCGGTGCGGCCCGTTGTCGCTGGGCCTCGTTCTGGCAGCCACTCCGGCTCTGGTCGCGCTTGCCGCCGTGCGCGCCCCGGGGCGGCGACCGTCACCCGGGATCGGCACGCATTTCGACACCGTTGGCCCGATCGGCATCGTGCCGCTCGACCCCGCCCGGTCGAGCACGCCACGGCGCTGATCCGGGCCCGTGTCCGTGTCAATGCCCCTGGAGCTGTGGCGTGCTGCGGAAGGGTGGAAGGGTGCGGTGTCGTGGCCATCGCCATTGGGTGCGGACTCGGGTGGCGGCGCGGCCACCCGGGAAGCCGCCCGCCGCTGCCGAGGTGGGTGGTTGGGAGGCGTGAGGTCCCCCGGCGGCGCCGGAGTCAGGCGAGTCGGTCCGGAGCCGGGAGGCGGGTGACAGGCTCGTCGGCCCAGGTGTAGACCTCCAGGCCGGACAGGTAGCCGTCCCGGGCGAAGAGCAGCACGCCGCCGACCGGTTCGCCGTCGGGGTCGTGGATCAGCGCCTCGGCGGCGGGATCACGGGTGACGGGCGCGGCCGGTGCCACCGTCCGGTCCAGGCCGAAGTCGAGGCTGGCGCAGGAGCAGCGACAGCGGCCGGTGACGCGCAGGTGGGGCAGCTGCGCGAGCAGGGCACGGTGGGCCGGGTCGTCTCCCTGGAGGAGCGCCTCCAGGAGTCGGACGGCCTCGGCGGGCGGTGGGTCGTCGGTCGCGTTGGTGGCCATGGCCTGATCTGATCATCCGGCCGGACAGCGGATCGAACCGGTGTCCGCGCCCGCCGCCCGAGCCGCGGGCTACGCGTCCCCGCCGTCGGCGGCCGGTGCGGTGGCCGCCTCCATCGCGCTCATCCGCGGCAGCAGGAAGAGCACCGCGACCAGCAGGACCAGCAGCAGCCCGCCGCCGACGAAGAGCGGGGTGCGGATGCTGCTGACGGAGGCGATCCAGCCGCTCAGGGCGGCGCCGGACATGATGCCGATCCTGGCGAGCAGCATGTAGCAGCTGTTGACCCGGCCGAGCAGCTCCTTCGGTACGACCTGCTGGCGCAGCGAGATCGCCTGGACGTTCCAGGTGACGATCCCGAAGCCCAGCACGACGTACAGCGCGGCCACCTGGGCCACCGAGGTGGCCAGCCCGGTCAGGATGAGCGAGGAGCCCATCAGCAGGAAGGAGAGGGCGATCCGGGTGCCCCGGCCGAGCACGCGGCTGAGCCGGCCGGCCAGGGTGCTGGCGGCGGTGCCGCCGATCGAACCGGCCGCGAGCACGATGCCGTACGAGGCGGCCGGAGCGTCGATGACCCTGGTGACCATCAGGACCATCATCGTGGTGCCCATGAAGCAGGCCAGCGCGCCCAGGGTGGAGAGCACGGCCAGCATGCGGACCTCGCGGTGGCGGACCAGCCAGTTGACGCCCTCGCGGATCTCGGTGAGCACCGGGCGGCGGTCGGCCCGGCCGCTGGGAGCGGTGGAGCGCCCGGTGGCGGCGACCAGGAGGGCGGCGAGCGCGAAGGAGACGCCGTCCACCGTGAACGGGAAGGCGGCGGCCACGGCGAACAGCACCGAGCCGAGCAGCGGCCCGATCAGGTTCCCGCCGACCAGCATGTTGGCCTGCATCCGGCCGTTGGCGGCGTCGAGTTGGTCGGGGCGGACCAGTTCCGGGATGGCCGAGGTGGCCGCGTTGGAGAAGACCGTCTCGCCGCAGCCGAGCACGAAGGCCAGGGCGGCGAGCGCGGCCAGCGGAGGGGAGTCCAGGAAGACCCAGCCGGCGAAGCCCAGGACGATGACGGCGCGCCCGGCGTCGATGGTCCACATCAGCCGCCGCCGGTCGGTCCGGTCGGCGAGCACCCCGGCGTGCAGCGACATCAGCAGGAAGGGCAGCGACGCGGCGACGGAGACCACGGAGACCGCGCTGGGCGACTCGGAGACCGCCACCGCCAGCAGCGGCAGGGCGGAGTCCCGCATGCCGTCGCCGACGAAGGAAATCGCTGAAGCGGACCACAGCAGATTGAACTTCCGGCCCAGCTGGGGGCGGGTTTTGGGTGGCTTCGCGGCCAGCTCGGCTGAGGTCACCGACGCAGTATGTCATGTCCGCGGAGGGTCGCCGGAGAGGTTTCCGAAATGTCGGGGTTGTGGCGAACCGCCCGTGTTGGCAAGGGTGTCCGGATCGTCCGTGACCATCCGGAGTGTCCGCTGGGAGTTCGCCGGGTGTTCGCTGGGTGTGCGCGGGGTCCCCGGTGGCCGCGTCCCGGGCGCGGCGGCGGGGCTCAGCCGAGCCCCCAGACGCCCTTGGCCAGGGTGGTCAGCCCGCCCGCCAGGGCGAGGGTCAGCACCACCAGTCGGGCGCGTGCCTCCGGCACCCGTGCGGCGAGCAGTCGGCCGACGGCGGCACCGCCCGCCAGGGCGGCGGCCACCAGCCACCAGGCGGTGACGGACAGCGTGGGCGCGCCCTTGGCGCCCAGCGAGAGGGCGTTCACCACCACGCCGTAGAACTGCGCGTTGGGCACGAACTCCCCTGCTGTCCAGCCGGTGTTGACGGCGTACAGGGAGACGGCCGGCCCGCCCACCCCGGCGGCCGAGTTCATGAATCCGCTGGTCGCGCCCGCGACCAGGGCGCCGCCCACCCCGCGCAGCGCGGTGGCCCGCGCCCCGCGCAGCACCAGCAGCGAGGCCGCGCTGACCAGGACGCCGATGCCGATCAGCAGCCCGGGCGCCGGGACCTTCGCCGCGACCCACGCCCCGGCCGGAACCGTGCAGGCCGCGGCGAGGATCAGCGGCAGCATCGCGGTCAGCCGCACCTGGCGCCAACTGTCCAGCAGGCCAAGGGCGCTGATGGCACCGGCGGCGACGTTCGACAGCCTGACGCCGTCGCCCGGGCCCAGCAGCAGCACCAGGACGGGCGCGGCGACCAGTGCGAAGCCGATGCCCGCGAGCCGCTGGACGGAGGCGCCCAGCAGGACGGTGCAGCCCAGGACGAGGTCGGTGGTCAGGCCGTCGGGCATCGGGTGCGCTCTCCTGTCGTGGGTTCGGGTGCTTCCTGGCCGCCGGGCGGCCCCGCCCGCACCCGGGGAACGGGCGCGAGATCGGCCGGAGCCGTCCTCGAACTCCCGCCGTCCGCCCGGAACATGGCGTCGTCCGGCAGGCACGCAGCCCGGCAGGCACGCGGCCCCGCAGGCACGCAGCCGGGCAGGCGCGAGTTCGAGGACCGGCCCCGGGCTCAGCGCTTCGGCAGCGCGTCCGCGGACTCCGGCAGCGGATAGGCGCCGACGTCCACCGGGCCGGGCAGACCGGTCGCCGGGCGGCCGGGTGCGGCCGGGTCGAGCGTCGAGGGCTGGGCGGGTGGGGCCGGCACCTGGCTGAACGGGATGCCGGGCGGTGACTGGACCGGGCTGGTGCGGCCGAAGGGCGGGGCGGTCCGGCCCTGGACGGCACAGTTCGCCAGGTTCTCCAGGTCCTCCGGGCTCTGGACGGACGGCTGGTTTCCGGCGAAGCAGTTGGCCGGGTCGGCGGAGGCCAGCACCAGGTCGGTGCCGTTGCCGGTGGTCCGGTTGCCCTCGACGCGGTTGCCACTGGCCGGGTGCCCGGGCGGGTCGGTGATGACGATGCCGACCGCGCGGTTGCCCTGGACCAGGTTGCGCTGCACCTGGTTGCCCGTGCCGCCGCCGATCCCGATCCCGATGCCGTAGCCGCCGTCGGCCTGCTGGGGGGTGTCGGTGGCGTTGTTGTCGGTGACGACGTTGCCCACGATCACCGCGCCGTGCTGCGGCGCGAGGGCCTCCAGGTCGTTGGAGTTGACGGTGACGCCGACCCGGTTGCCGGTGACCTTGTTGCCGACCACGGTGAGCCCGTCCGAGGCGTTGGTGATCTCGATGCCGACGGCGTTGCGCTCGACCGTGTTGTTGCGCACCAGGGTGTCGCAGGGCTTGCACTGGCCGACGTAGATGCCGGAGTCGGCGCCCCCGGAGGCGTACGAGTCCTCGATGACGCCGGCCTGCGCGTCGAAGGCGTAGATGCCGTACAGGCCGTTGTTGTACGCGGTGACGCCGCTCGCCCGGAAGCCCCGGAGGGCCGGGAAGCGGGTGGTGTCCAGCGGGTTGTACGCGGAGCCGCCGGCGCCGTGCTGCTGGAGCTTCTCGTCGGTGACGCCGGTGAACAGCACGCCGTTGGCGAGGTAGCCGTGGACGGTGAGGTTCTCCACCACCGAGCCGGGGCCGGAGGCGGCGATGCCGTTGACCAGCCGCAGGCCGCCGTCCAGGACCACGGTGTTGCGGTCGGTGCCGCGCAGCACGATGTTGGGCTTGGTCAGGCGCACGCTCTCCCGGTACGTGCCCGCGTCGACCAGCACGGTGTCCCCCTCGTGGGCGACGTCCACGGCCTGCTGGATGGTCGGGAAGTTCTGCGGGACGCGGACGACCGTGCCGCCCGGGTGCTTGGCGTCGGAGGAGGACGAGCCGCCGGAGGAGCACCCGGCGAGGGCGGGCGCGAGGGCGAGCGCGAGGGCGACGACGGCGGCGAACGGGGCGGACGGGCGGTGCCGGGGTCCGGCCCCCGGTGTGCGGGCGGTGGCGAACCGGGAGTGACGTGTGGTCAAAAGTTGCATACGGCGTGTTCTATCGTCTCCAATGTCGCTCATGCATGCCGAAAGCGGAAAGGCGCCGGACCAGCCGCGCACCAGCAAGGGCGGTGTGGACCGCCGGGGTCTGCTCGCCGGCGGCGCGGTGGTGGCCGCCGGGCTGGGCGCGGGGGCCGCGGCGCTGGCCCTGCGCGGCGGGACGGGCGGGAACGGCGGCGGGAGCGGTGGGGGGAGCACTCCCGGCCGGTCGGCGCCCCCGGAGCAGCGGGCGCTGCCCTTCCACGGCGAGCGCCAGTCCGGGGTGACGGCCGCGCAGCAGCCGGCCACCCAGCTGCTGGCCCTCGACCTGGCGCCCGCCGCGACCTCGGACGGGCGGGCCGCGCTGCGCGCCCTGCTCGGCGAGCTGACCAGGGTGCTCGCCGAGGCGCACGGCTGCGGATCGGCGGACGCCCGGCTGCGGGACGGCGAACCGGCCGGTCTCACCAGCGTGGTGGGCGTCGGCCCGGAACTCGCCGCCCGGCTGGCGCTGAACGTCCCGCCGGCGCTGCTGACCGGGCTGCCCGCCTTCCCGGGGGACAGGCTCGACCCGGCGCGCGGCGGTGGCGACCTGGTGGTCCAGCTGTGCGCGGCGGACCGCTGGCCGCTGTCGGTCGTCACCGAGCAGCTGGGCGCGGTGGCCCGGGCGGCGGGTGCGACGGTGCGGTGGACCCAGACCGGCTTCCTGGCCCGGACGGCCGGGGGCGCCACCCCGCGCAACCTGTTCGGTTTCAAGGACGGTACGGCGAACCCGACCGCGGAGGAGAGCGGGCAGTGGGTCTGGGGCCCGCCGGGCCCGTACGAGCACGGCACGGTGCTGGTCTACCGCCGGATCCGGATGGACACCGCCGCCTTCGCCGCCCTGCCCGCGGACCGTCAGGAGCAGGTGATGGGCCGCCGGGCCGGCGACGGCTCCCCGCTCACGGGCACGGCGGAGCACGACGAGCCGGACATCTACACCAAGAACCCGGACGGCTCGTACGTCCTCCCCGCGACGGCGCACGTGCGCCTGTCCAGCCCCCGGCTGGACGGCGGCGCCCGGATGCTGCGGCGGGGCTACAGCTACGACGACGGCCCGGGCGACCGGGGCCTGCTGTTCTGCGCCTTCGTGCGCGACCCGGCCCAGTTCACCCGGGTCCAGGAGCGGTTGGCGGCCCGTGACGCCCTGAACGCCTTCATCGAGCACACGGCCTCCGCGGTGGCGTACGTCCTGCCGGGGGCGAAGGAGGGCGGGACGCTGGGGGAGGGGCTGTTCGGTTGAGCCGCCACGGGGAACGGAGGACGCGTTGAGCCAGGAAGACGAACAGCCGCTGTCCGGCGGCAACGTGAGCGCCGGCGTGGTCCGCGTCGGGGACACCGTACGGCGACCGGCCGGGCCGTGGACGCCCGCCGTGCACGCGCTGCTGGAGCACCTGCACGCGGCCGGGTTCCGGGGGGCGCCGCGCCCGCTCGGCCTCGACGAGCAGGGGCGCGAGGTGCTGACGTACCAGCCGGGCCCGGTGGTCTGGCCCGACCGCTTCGGGCTGCTGGGACCGGCCGAACGGCTGGCCCAAGTCGCCCGTCTGATCCGGGAGTTCCACGACGCCGTCGAGGGCTTCAGGCCGCCGCCGGACGCCCGGTGGCAGGTGCTGATGCCGCCCGGGGGCGACACCGGCATCATCGCCCACAACGACCTGGCGCCGTGGAACCTGGTGGGCGGGGGTGAACACCCGTGGTCCTTCATCGACTGGGACACCGCCGCCCCCGGCACCCGGCTCTGGGACCTGGCGTACGCGGCGCACGGGTTCCTGCCGTTGTCGGCGGACCCGGACTGGCGGCTCGCCGACGGCGACGCGGCGGCCCGGCTGCGGGTCTTCGTCGACGCCTACGGGCTGGACGAGGGCCAACGGCGGGAGCTGGTCCCGCTGTTGGGGCCGAGGTCGATGGCCATGCACGACTTCCTGCGGGACCGGGCCGGCCGTGGCGTCCAGCCCTGGGCGCGGCTCTGGGCCCAGGGACACGGGGAGGCCTGGCGCGGGGACGCCGAGTACATCGAGCGCCGCCGGGAGTTCTGGCTGGGCGCCCTGCTCGACGGTTGAGCGCTCTCCTCCGAGGCCGGGCGCCCCGACCGACGGCCGAGTGCCCTGACCGACGGCCGGGCGCCGACTCCTGCGCTCCTCGACGGCCGAGCGCCGGCTCCTCCGGCCCCGGGCGGCTACCAGTCGGCCGGGAGGCGGGACGGGCTCCTGGTGGTGCCGCCGAGCTGCCAGTCGAGCTCCGAGACCGGGGTCGTGAGGCGCAGGCCGGGCAGGGCGGCGGCCAGTCGGCGCAGGGACTCGCGCATCTCCAGGCGCACCCGCCAGGCGCCGACGCAGTAGTGCGGCCCGGCGCTGAAGGCGAGGGTGGGGGCGGGGAGCGGGAGGCCGAGGTCGGCGTCGAGGCCCCCGGGGTAGACGGCCGGGTCGCGGTTGGCGCTGTTGAGGCTGACGGCGACGACGGCGCCGGCCGGGACGGTGACGCCGCCGACCTCGACGGCCTCGGTGGTGCGGCGGACGGTGGCCTGGTCGTCGCCCAGGGGGATGTAGTGCAGCAGGCGTTCGGCGGTCCGCTCGGCGGTGTCCGGGTCGGCCAGGCGCGGCCAGTGGTCGGGGCGTTCGCCGAGCAGGTACACCAGGGCGTTGGCGAGGGCGCCGGCGACGCTCTCGTTGCCGCTGGCGGTGAGCCCGGCGACCAGGAAGACGAGGGACTCCTCGGGGACGCCGCCGTCCTGGTCGGCGGCCCGGACCAGCCGGCTGACCAGGTCGTCCCCGGGCTCGCGCCGCCGACGGGCGACCAACTCGGCCATGAAGGAGCGGAATTCGGCGAGTGTGTCGTCGTGGCCGGCGGCCCGCGGCTGGTCCGGAGCGCCGCCCTGGGCGAGCAGCGCGAGGGTCCAGCGGTGCAGCCGGTCCTCCTCCAGGTGGTCCGGCCCCTTCCCGTCGAGCCCCATCAGCCGGGTGGTGACGGAGAAGGGCACCGGCCGGGCGAACGCGGGGACGAGGTCGGCGGGCGGTCCGGCGGTGACCAGCCGGTCGACGTGCTGCTGGACGGCGGCCGCGACCCAGGGCTGCCAGCCGGCGATGGCCCGCGGGGTGAAGGCCCGCTGGACGGTGCCGCGCAGCCGGCGGTGGGCGGGCCCGTCCTGGTTGAACAGCGAGGCCGGATTGGCGGCCACGTCGGCGGTGGAGCCGGAGGTGCCGACGTCATGCAGGTCGGCCCGGGTGACCCGGGGGTCGGCGAGGACCTGCCGGACGTCGTGGTAGCGGGTGATCAGCCACGCGGGGGTGCCGTCCGGGAGGGTGGTGGGGTGAGGCGGCTGGGCGGGGGTGACGGGGAGCCGGTGGAGCGGAGGGAGGGGGGTCCCGGTGTCGGCTGAGGCGGAGTCCATGGGTCCCTTCACGGGGTGGGCGGTCCGGCTGGTCGAGGGGAAGTGGGGCATCCAATTGTCGTATTTCCATATGAGATTGGACGCTTATGGTGCTTCTCCCGTTACATACCGATGGTATGCCCTCAGCGCCCCCAGTCGGGCGCCGGATCGTCGGGCAGCAGCGGCCGGATCGCGCCCAGCACGGCACCGACGCAGGCGTCCCGCAGCTCGGTGCGGGTGCAGGTCTCCTCGGTCAGCCAATCGATCACCAGGACGCGGACGAACACCAGCCAGCTGCGGAGGACTTGGGACACCGCCCGCCGGGCGGGCTCGTCCCCGAGCGGGAGGACGCCGAGCAGCCGGGAGCGCAGGGCGTCGAGCTCCTCGTCGATGATGGTCTGGATCACCTGGTCCCCGGCCAGCACCCGGTTGGCCGCGAGCACGGCGTGCCGGTTGGCGACGAAGTAGTCCAGGTGGGCGTCCAGCCCCTCGATCAGCTGATCTACCAGGGTGTCCGCCGGGTCGAACCGGGTCCTGGCGAGCAGGCCGTCGGAGGCCTCCCGGTAGACCGCCGCGAAGAGTTCGTGCTTGCTCGCGAAGTGCCGGTAGAGCAGTGCGCGGGAGACGCCCGCCTGCTCGGCGACCTCCTCCATCAGCACCTCCTCGTACGGCCGGGCGGCGAACAGCCGGGCGCCGACGGAGAGCAGCTGGGCGCGCCGCTCGGCGGGGGAGAGTCGTCGGCGCGGTGGGTGGACTGACATGCGGGCCAGGTTACTTGACACGTGTCCACTAGCGGGCGCTAGCGTGGAGACGCTCACTAGTAGACACGTGTCAACCAGGCTCCCGAGGGGTGGATGGGTCATGGCCAAGGCGTTGCGGGTGCTCGCGTGGACGATGGGCATCGCCTGTGTGGTGATCGGCTTCGTCCACATCCTGATGGGGAACGCCGCGCTGCCCGGCGTCGCGGACGCCGGCCCGACGGTCGACAGCTTCGGCCGCTTCATGGGCGCGATCTTCGCCGGCTACGGCGCGGCCTGGATCCAGGCCGCCCGGCGGACGCCGGTGCCGGCCCGGTCGGTGCGGTGGCTGGCGGCGGTGTTCCTGCTGGGAGGCCTCGGCCGGGTGCTGTCGATCGCCGTGGCGGGGTGGCCGCACTGGTTCCAGCTGGTGCTGATGGCGATCGAACTGGCCCTCCCGGCCGTGTACTTCCTGCTCGCCGACGCCGACGAACGCGCGCGGGCCTGAGGCACGCGGTCGCGCCCGGTCACGGCGCCACCGCAGTCCACCGCGCGGAGGTGCCGTCACGCAACAGGGGGTCGTCGGGGCTGTACGCGGCCCGAGGGGTCGGCGAGGATCTGACGGACGGGCAGAACGGTTTTTGCGCAGGCGATCGAAGGGACACCCATGTCAGGCCACAGCACCCAGGTCGACACCCGCTGGCTCCGCCGCTACCACCCCGTGCCGGAGGACGCGCCCCGCCTGGTCTGCTTCCCGCACGCCGGGGGATCGGCCGGTTACTTCCACCCGGTGTCCGCCGCCGTCTCCCCGTACGCCGACGTGCTGTGCGTCCAGTACCCCGGCCGGCAGGACCGCCGGACCGAGCCCGGGATCACCACGGTCGCCGAGCTGGCCGACCGGCTGTACGAGGTGCTGCGGCCCTGCGCGGACCGGCCGTTGACGTTCTTCGGGCACAGCATGGGAGCGGTGCTCGCCTTCGAGGTGGCGCTGCGCTTCCACCGGGACGGCCTGGACGCCCCGGCCCACCTGTTCGCCTCCGGGCGCCGGGCGCCCTCGGTCCACCGCGACGAGCGGGTCCACCTGCTCCCCGACGAGGGGATGCTCGACGAGTTGGTGCTGCTCGGTGGCACCGGCCGGCAGGTGCTGGCGGACCAGGAGCTGCGGGACATGATCCTGCCGCCGCTGCGCAGCGACTACACCGCGATCGAGACCTACCGCGGCGAGCCGGACGCCGTGCTGGACTGCCCGATCACCGCGCTCACCGGCGACGCCGACCCGCGCGTGGCCGTCGAGGACGTCCGGGCCTGGGCGGGGCACACCAAGGGCGAGTTCGAACTGAGGGTCTTCCCCGGCGGGCACTTCTACCTGACCGACCAGGCCGCGGCCGTGCTCGGTCTGATCATCGCCCAGCTGACGGGGGCCCCGGCCGGCCGCTGAGGAGCGTCCCGGACACGGGCCCCCACATACCCCCACCCCGTAATGCGCGGCCTGCCGGGCCGCATGCGACGAGGACGCCCCGCCGTGGCAGCTGCCACCGCGGGGCGTCCTCGTGCTGTGCGCGGGCGCCGTCCCCGCCGGGCCGCTCAGGAGCGGACGAGGCGGGCGATGGCCTGGTTGGCCTCGCGGATCTTGCCGTTCGCCTCCTGGCCGCCCTCGGCGATGGCGTCCCGGACGCAGCACTCGATGTGCTCGTCCAGGAGTTGCAGCGCGAAGGACTGGAGGGCGCGGCTGGCGGCGGATACCTGGGTTAGGACGTCGATGCAGTAGGTGTCCTGTTCGACCATGCGCTGGAGGCCACGGATCTGGCCCTCGACGCGGCGGAGCCGCTTGAGGAAGTCGTCCTTGTGGGAGCTGTAGCTGGCCATGGCCGTCTCCGGTTCCTGTGCGGTGAGGAGTGGTCTCACTCTACCGGGGCGCGTGCGGGGCGGAGCCGGCCCGGACGGGCGGGGGTGCGGCCCGTCCGGGCGGCGTCGGCGCTCAGCCCTCGACGCGGCCGATCAGGTCGTAGCCCGCCTCGTCGATCGCGGCGGCCACGTCGGAGTCGGCCAGGGCCCGGGTGCTGCCGACGGTGACCTGGCCGGTGGCGAGGTCCACGGCGACGTCGTCGACGCCGTCGAGCTTCTTCAGCTCGGCGGTCACCGAGCTGACGCAGTGGCCGCAGGTCATGCCCTTCACCTGGAAGACGGTGGTCTGGGCGGACTCGGCGGCCGGGGCCGCCTTGGCGTTGGTGCCGCACGAACCGCAGCAGGAGGAGGCGGCCTCGGTGGCGGCGGACTCGATGGTGACGGCGGTCTCGCTCATGGGTGTGCTCCTGTCGTGAGTTCCCGCACCGGCCGGGCTGTCCGGGCGGCTGTTCCACTTTGAACATACCATACCCCCCCAGGGTAATGAACCGGGTAGTCGGAACCCTCCCGGGCGCTTCCGCAGGGTGGCCTCAGCCCGGCGTGGGCCCGCAGGTGAGCAGGTACGGAACCAGCGGCCCCAGGGCGATCAGCGCGACCGTCACCAGCCGGGCGGCCGGTCGCAGTCGGGGTGCGGGCCGCAGCAGCCGGCGCATCCGCAGCAGGGTGCGCGCCCCGCCGCCGGCCGGCAGCGTGGCGGGGGAGGGGCGCAGCGAGCCCACCTCGCACATGGCCGCCGCGAGGTCCTCGGGACGGCAGCCGCGGGCGGCGCGGTCGTCCGCCAGCATCTCCAGCAACGGTGCGACCTGGGTGTGCAGCGCCCGGCCGAGCGGCAGCCGGCGGAAGGCGTCGGCGAGTCCGGCGCCGAACGCCAGCAGCAGGTGGTGGCGGCCGGTCAGGTGGGCCCGCTCGTGCTGGATCACCGCGCGCAACTGGCCCTCCGTCAGCCGTGCGACCGCCCCGCTGCTGATCACCACCGGCCCGCGGTGCAGGCAGTAGGCGACCGGCGCGGGGTGGTCCAGCAGCACGGCGCCGAGGGCGGGGTCGCTCCGGCCGGCGAGGGTGAGCCGGTCCAGGTGCTCGGCCCGGTCGCGACGGGCCCTGCGGGTGGCGGCGGCGACCCGGGCGAGCGGCCAGAGCGCGGCGAGCGCGATCGGGACCAGTACGGCCGGGCCCTCGGCGCCGGCGGGCGGTGCCCCCGGCTCGAACAGCGCCAGCAGGCCGTGGGCGTGCGCCCGGGGCCCGGCGAGGGCCAGGTGGTAGGCCGTCAGCGCGACGGCCACGGTGAAGGTGGCCGCCAGCCCGAACCAGGCGGCCAGCGCCAGGCGCGGCGCCCGCTGGGGCCAGAGCGCCCGGGCGAGCCGGACCGGCAGCAGCACGCCGGCCAGCGCCGCGTACAGCGCGAGGACGGAGGCCGCCAGGACGGTCATTCGGCGCGCTCGGCGAGCAGTGCCTCCAGCGCGGCGCGCAGCGCATGCCGCTCCTCGGGGGTGATCTGCTCGGCGAAGGCGGCGAGGGCGGTGGAGCGGTCGGCGCTGGCGGTGAGGGCGTCGGCCATCAGCGCGGCGGTGTACTCCTCGCGGCTGCGCACGGTCTCGTACAGCCAGATCCGGCCGGCCTTGCGGCGGTGCAGATGGCCCTTGTGGTAGAGGATCTCGGCCACCGTCATCACGGTGGTGTAGGCGATCGGGCGGCAGGTGTTGAGGTCGTCCACGAGTCTGCGGACCGTGGTCGGTTCGTTCCAGGACCAGAGCCGGTCCATGATCTCCGCCTCGAGTTCCCCCAAGCGCCGCATCTCCGGTGCCCCCTCGCACTCGTCGCCCTCGCGTCCGATGATCCCTCCGCCATGGTAGGCGGTGGGCCCGCCGAGGGGGAGGGGCGGCAACCGGAGGGGGGTGGGGTATCAGCGGAAGTCCACGGCAACTACCTTGTCAACTCCGGTGAAAGATCCGGGCATTTCGGGATACCCCCTTGCTTTCGCCCCCCGGTCCGGCCGCATCCTGGGCGTCATGACGACTCGTGAACCGACCGCCGGCGCGGCCGCACCGGAGCGCGCCCCCGAACTCGACCCCCGCACCCTGGTGGTGCACGCCGCAGCCCGGCACGCGGCGGGCGGGCGCGGCCGCACCGGCCCGCTGAGCGTGCCGATCCACCAGACCACCGGCTTCGCCTTCGACGACGCGGACGCCATCGCCGCCGCGATGGCCGGGCCGGACGGCGACTTCGTCTACACCCGGCGCGGCAACCCGACGGTCCGCGCGCTGGAGCGGTCGGTCGCCGCGCTGGAGGGCGGAGCGGCGGCGATCGCCAGCTCCTCCGGGATGGGGGCGATGAGCGCCGTACTGCTGTCGCTGCTGAAGCCCGGTGACCACGTGCTGGCCCAGAAGTGCCTGTACGGCGGCACCTATTCGGTGCTGAGCGACCTCGGCCGCCGCTACGGGATCGAGACCAGCTACCTGGACGCCGAGCACCCGGAGGAGATCGCCGAGGCCCGGCGGCCGACCAGCCGGCTGCTCCTGCTGGAGACCATCGCCAACCCGACCACCCGGGTCCGCGACCTGCCCGCGCTGCTCGCGGCCGGGCACGCGCACGGGCTGCTCGGCGTGGTGGACAACTCGCTGGCCTCACCGATCCTGTGCCGCCCGATCGAGCACGGCGCGGACGTGGTGGTGCACTCCAGCACCAAGTACCTGGCCGGGCACAGCGACGTGCTCGGCGGGATCGCGGTCTTCGCGGACCGGGACCTGCACCGCACGGTCTGGACCCGCGCGGTCGAACTCGGCGCCACGCCGGACCCGTTCGCCGCCTGGCTGACCATCCGCGGGCTCCAGACGCTCGCGGTGCGGATGCGCCAGCACGGCGAGAACGCGGCGCTGCTGGCGCAGCGGCTGGCCGCCCATCCGGCGGTGGAGGCGGTGCACTGGCCGGGCCTGGCCGGCCACCCGGACCGGGCGGTGGCGGACCGGCTGCTGGCCGGGTACGGCGGGATGCTCTCCTTCGACCTGGCCGGTGGCCGGGAGGCGGGCCGGCGGTTCGTCGGCGCCGTCCGGCTGGCCCGGCTGGCGCTGTCGATCGGCGGCGTGGAGACCCTGGTGACCCACCCGGCCTCCACCTCGCACCGGGAACTGGGGGACGTCCAGCTGAAGGAGGCCGGCATCGGACCGGGCACGGTCCGGCTCTCGGTCGGCATCGAGGACGCCGAGGACCTCTGGCGCGACCTCGCCCAGGCCCTGTCCGGTCCGGCCTGACGCCCGCCCTCGCCGCTCCTTCGCGGCCGACCGCCGCTCCTTCGCGGCCGACCGCCGCCCCTTCGTGGCCGACCCGCCCGCGACGCCCGGCAGTCGCCCGGTTGTTCTGACATAGTCGCTTTTTTGGATTGACCAAATCATTGGTGGGTGGCCTACCGTGAAGGGGTCTCGACAGCCCGCGCCGGGTCCGTGCGGACCGACCGCCTCCGGTGCCGACGGCAGGGGAAATCCGTGTACTACTTCGAGGACTTCAAGCCCGGCGACGTGTTCGAACTCGGCACCGTGACCGTGACCTTGGACGAGATCGTCGCCTTCGGCCGGCAGTACGACCCGCAGCCCTTCCACGTCGACCCGGACCGCGCGCAGGCCTCGCCGTACGGCGGGATCATCGCGAGCGGCTGGCAGACGGCCGGGCTGTTCATGCGCCGCTACGTCGACGGCCTGCTCGCCGACAGCGCCTGTGCCGGCTCGCCCGGCGTGGACGAGATCCGCTACCACCGGCCGGTGCGGCCCGGCGACGTGCTGACCGCCCGGGTGCGGGTGGTCAGCGTCGCGCCCTCGCTCGGCCGGCCGACCACCGGGATCGTCCAGCCGCGATGTGAACTCGTCGACGACGAGGGCCGGTTGGTCTTCAGCATGATCCTGCACAGCATCTTCGAACGTCGGCGGACCCGGAACTCCGCGCCGCTCTCGGTGGACCCGGTGCACCCGGAGCCCGTCGCGTCGCCCGTCACCGCGGCCTGACGCTCCGCCGGTGCGGCCCGAAGGCCGCCGGCGCCCCAGCCGGCGCCCCAGCCGTCGCCGCGGCCCCGGAGCCCGTCACCGCGAGCCGAAGCCCCGTTCACCGGGGCCCGGAGCCGGCCCCCGCCCGCCGACCGTCAATCCCGAAGGAGCCCATCCCATGGAAGCAGTCTCGAAAACCGCCCAGTGGACGGCCGCCGCGCGAGCGCTGGAGTCCGAACGGCCGGACGCCGTCTTCGTCGACCCGTACGCCCGCACCGTCGCCGCCGACACCGGCTTCAAGCTGCTCGACCGCTACGCGGGCGCCGGCACCGTGGAGTTCCTGGCGATCCGCACCGGCTACCTGGACCGCGCGATCGCCAAGGCGGTGGCCGACCGGGGCATCCGCCAGGTGGTGTTCGTGGCCGCCGGCATGGACACCCGCCCGTACCGCCTCGACTGCTGGGCCCCGGGCACCACCGTCTACGAACTCGACCGCCCGGCCCTGCTGTTGGCCAAGGACCAGCTGCTGGGCAACTCCGAGCCGCCGAACGGCGTCACCCGGCAGCCGGTGGCCGTGGACCTGGCGGGGGAGTGGACCGAACTGCTGCTGCTGGCCGGCTTCCGCACCGACCGGCCCACCCTCTGGGTGGTCGAGGGGCTGAGCTTCTTCCTCGCCGAGGACGACGTGCGCCGGCTGCTCGGCACCATCCGCCGGCTGTCCGCCGCCGGGACCGTCCTGCTCGGCGACTTCGCCAGCCGGGTCTCGCTGGTCAACCCGCTGGCCCGGCCGTTCCTGAACGCCCTCGCCGAGGACGGCGCGCCCTGGCGGTTCGGCACCGACGAGCCCGAGACGTTCCTCGCCGAGTGCGGCTGGCGGGCCCGCGAGGTGCGCCAACCCGGGGAGGACGGCGCCGAGTTCGGCCGCTGGCCGTACCGGGTGGTGCCCCGCGAGGTGCCCGGCGTGCCGCGGTCCTTCCTGTACACCGCCGACCCGGCCTGACCCGGCCCCGAGCCAGGAGGTACCCCCGCATGACCACCCCCTTCCGCGACCGGGTGATCGACGACGCCGCCGCGGCCGTCCGCGGCCTGACCGTCGCCCTCGGCGAGCGCCTCGGCCTGTACCGGGCCCTGTCCGGCGCCGGCCCGCTCACCGCCAAGGAGTTCGCCGTCCGCACCGGCCTGGACGAGCGCTACGCCACCGAGTGGCTGCACGCCCAGACCAGCGCCGACTACCTGGAGCACGACCCCGAGCAGGACACCTTCCGGCTGCCCGAGGAGCACGCCGCCGTCCTCGCGAACGAGGACGACCCGGCCTACGTCGCCGCCTTCTTCACCGCCCTCAAGGCCCTCTACGCCACCGAGGACCAGCTGGTGCGCGCCTACCGCGAGGGCGGCGGCGTCGAGTGGTCCGACCACGACGACGCGCTGGACACCGGCATGGGCGCCTTCTTCCTGCCCGGCTACCGGGCGAACCTCGTCCAGCACTGGCTGCCCGCGCTGGACGGCGTGGCCGACCGGCTTCGGGCCGGCGGCAAGGTCGCCGACGTCGGCTGCGGAGTCGGCCACTCGACCCTGATCATGGCCGAGGCCTTCCCCGACGCCGAGTTCACCGGTTTCGACTACTCCGCCGCCGCCATCGAGCACGCCCGTGAACTGGCCCGCCGGGCCGGCCTCGCCGACCGGGTCCGCTTCGAGGTCGCCCCCGCCGACGCCTTCCCCGGCCGGGACTACGACCTGGTCAGCTACTTCAACGTGCTGCACGACCTGGGCCACCCCGTCCCGGCCGCCCGCTGGGCGCACCAGGCGCTCGCCGAGGACGGCGTGTGGATGATCGTCGAACCCAACGCCCGCGCCGCGCTCGCCGACAACCGCAACCCGGCCGGGCGGATGTTCATGAGCCTGTCCGCCGTGATGTGCCTGCCGGTGGCCGCCGCCCAGCGGGGCCCGCACGCGCTCGGCAACCACTCCGGCGAGCAGGCGCTGCGCGCCATCGCCGAGGAGGCCGGCTTCACCCGCTGGCGCCGCGCCGCCGAGACCCCCGTCAGCGCGGTCTACCAGGCGCGCCGCTGAGCCAGGGCCGCCGCCGCGACAGCGCGCCGCCGACACACGGCCGCTGCCGCGACCGGCCGGCCACCGAGAAAGGGCCGCCGCCGAGGCAGGCCCCCGCCACTGAGACAGGGCCGCCGCCGAGCCCCGAGCCCCCGAAGGAGTCCGCCCCATGACCACCGCGCCCCGACTCGACGTTTCCGACCGGTTCCGCGAACTCCTCGACCGCCTCACCGAGAAGGCCATCGAGGACTACTACAACCCGTACCAGCGCTTCGACTGGGTCGACCACCTGGACGAGGACCAGTGGTGGATGAGCCCCGAGCTGATCTCGGTGGCCGGTACCGCCCAGGCGGAGCAGCTGGACGAGGCCACCCTCAAGCGGCTGTCCAAGTGGGAGAGCATCAACTTCTACAGCCTCAACGTGCACGGCATCCGCGAACTCCTGATGGAGGTGGTCAACCGGATCCACCAGCCGGGCTTCGAGGCGCCCTCGGACTTCTTCCACCACTTCATCGGCGAGGAGAACGAACACATGTGGTTCTTCGCCGAGTTCTGCCTGCGCTACGGCCAGAAGATCTACCGGCCGCCGGTCGTCGCCCTCGGCGCCGCGCCGCTGTTCGAGCCGGAGGTGGAGAACTTCCTGGTGTTCGCCCGGATCCTGTTCTTCGAGGAGATGGTCGACCACTACAACATGGCGATGGGGCAGGACGACCGGCTCTGCCGCACCATCCGCCAGGTCAACGCGATCCACCACCAGGACGAGTCCCGGCACATCGCCTTCGGCCGCGAACTGGTCGCCCACCTCTACGGGTTGATGCGCGTCCGGGTCGACGAGGAGCGGCTGCGGGAGGTCGAGGCGTACCTCAAGCGGTACATCGTCTACAGCGTCAACTCCTTCTACAACCCCGAGGTCTACCGCGACGCCGGGATCGCCGACCCGCTGGCCCTGCGCGCCGCCGTCCTCGCCGACCCGGCCCGGCGCGTCGCCGAGCGCCGGGTGATCCGCAAGCCGATGGCCTTCTTCCGCAAGATCGGCCTGTTCACGGACGACACCCTGCCGGTCGGCTGAACCCGGCCCCTCGGACCCCCGGTCCGCCCCTCGTCCGTCCCCGTCCACCCTTGTCCGTTCCCCGTCCGCCGCTGTCCGTTCCCCGTCCGCCGCTGTTCGTCCCCGTCCGTCCCGACCACCGAGACCCCACGAGGTACCGATGAGTCCCACCGAAGCACCACCGGTCCGCGCCGCGGACCAGGGCGGCCTGTTCGCCCTCGGGCCCGAGGCCACCGCCCTGTTGCGCCTGCTGGACGACACCTTCGCCGGCTGGGGCGTCCAGGCCGGGGCCGCGCCGCTCACCATGCCCGCGCTGCTGCCCGCCGCCGACCTGGCCCGGCTCGACTACTTCGACAACTTCCCGCACCAGGCGATCCTCGCCAGCCCGCTCGACCTCGACCGGCGGACCGAGCACCCCTTCGACCCCACCGCCGGCGCCTTCCCCCGGCAGGCACTGGAGCCCGGCGCGCTCGCTCTGCCGTCCGCCGCCTGCTACGCGGTCTACCTGGACCACGCGGGCACCGAGGTCGCCGACGGCACCCTGGTCACCGTGGTCGGCCGGTGCTTCCGCAAGGAGACCGAGTACCACGACCTGCGCCGCGTCCTCGGCTTCCACATGCGCGAGGTGATCGCCATCGGCTCGCGCGAGCACGCCGAGGCCCACCTGGCCGCCTTCACCGAGCGGATCACCGCCTTCGCCCGGGCGCTCGACCTGCCGCTGGGCAAGGAGGTCGCCACCGACCCGTTCTACGACCGCGGCGGCGCCCGCCTGCTGCTTCAGCAACTCTCGCCGGTGAAGTGGGAGTTCCTGTACGAGGACCTGGCCATCGCCTCCGTCAACGTGCACCGCAACTTCTTCGGCGAGCGCTGCGGCATCACCGTGGCCGGCACCGGCGAAGCCGCCTTCACCAGCTGCGCCGCCTTCGGGCTGGAGCGCTGGCTCTCGGCCCTGACCCGCCGGCACGGCAGCTGGGAGGCGGCCACCGCCGCCGTCGAGCAGGCCGCCGGGCAGGCCGGTAGGACGGTCTGAGATGACCGCCGCCGCGGAGCCCGGGCCCCCCGCCGGCTGGGCGAACCTCGGCATGGACATCGTCTCGGCCGGGCGGGTCCGCGAGCTGATCGGCGAGCACGGCGAGCCCTTCCTCGCCCGGCTGCTCACCGAGGGCGAGCTCGCCGACTGCCGGACGGCCGACGGCATCAACGTCCTCGCCGTGTGCGGCCGGATCGCGGCCAAGGAGGCCGCCTTCAAGACCCTGCGGGTCGCCGACAGCATCCTGCCCTGGCTCGACATCGAGGTCCGCAAGGCGCCCGGAGGCTGGCCGCTGGTCGAACTGCACGGCCGCGCCGCCCGGTTGGCCGCCGACGCCGGCATCAGCGGGATCACCGTCAGCATCAGCCACGACGTCGACTACGCCGTCGCGGTCGGCGCGCCGATCCCGCTCGCCTGAGCCCCCACCCCTCCGCCCACTCCCACCCCCACCCGCACGACGACAAAGGAGTACGACCGTGTCCGACACCCTGCAGCCGATCAAGGCCTGGATCCTCAAGCGCCACCCCGAGCGGACCGACATCGCCCCGGACCTCGACCTGATCGAGAACCGGCTGATCGACTCGCTGTCCTTCGTGGAGTTCGTCTTCCTGCTGGAGCAGGTCAGCGGCCGGAAGATCGACATGACCGCGCTGGAGGTCGACCACCTGCGCACGCTGCGCGTCATCGAGGAGCGCTTCCTCACCGCGGGCGTCCGCTGACGACCCGCCCCTTCCGGCCGGTCGCGGCCGCCGCCGGGTCCCCGGGCGGCGGCCTCGGCCCCCGGGCCGACGGTCGTCGACGCACCGCCGTGGCGCGGCCGTGGTGCCGCCGCGGAAGCGGCGTGTCAACGGCGTGACAGTGGCGTTGCGGGCCCCCGGGCAGGGTGGAGGCGCTCCCTCGCACCCTCCCGACGACCGACCCCCACCATCCGAGGTGAACCCATGGACCAGACCACCCGGCAGGACCCCCAGCGGACCGCCCCGCAGACCGCCCCGCGTGGCCTGCGCGGCCTGCGCGAGATCCTGGCGTCCGGCGAGCGGACGTACTCCTTCGAGTTCTTCCCCGCCAAGGACGAGGCCGGCGAACGCGCCCTGTGGGCGGCGATCCGGCGGGTGGAGGCGGTCGCGCCGACCTTCGTCTCGGTCACCTACGGCGCCGGCGGCTCCTCGCGCGACCGCACCATCGGCACCACCGAGCGGATCGCCGCCCAGACCACGCTGCGCCCGGTGGCCCACCTGACCGCCGTCGGGCACTCCACCGCCGAGCTCCAGGCCGTCCTGCGGCGCTACGCGGACGTCGGCATCCGCGACGTCCTCGCGCTGCGCGGCGACCCGCCGGGCGACCCCAACGGCGTCTGGGAGCCGCACCCGCGGGGCCTGCGGTACGCAGCCGAACTGGTCCGGCTCGTCAAGGAGTTCGGCGCCTTCTCGGTCGGTGTGGCGGCCTTCCCGGAACGCCACCCCCGCTCGGCCGGCTGGGACGACGAGGTCCGGCACTTCGTCGCCAAGTGCCGGGCGGGCGCCGACTACGCCATCACCCAGATGTTCTTCGAGGTCGAGCACTACCTGCGGCTGCGCGACCGGCTGGCCGCGGCGGGCTGCGAGACCCCGGTCATCCCGGAGATCATGCCCGCCACCGACGTGCGCCAGATCAGCCGCTTCGCGCAGCTCAGCGGCGCGTCCTTCCCGGCCGGGCTGGCCCGGCAGCTGGACGCCGCCCGCGGCGACCGGGCGGCGGCGCACCGGATCGGCGTCGAGCACGCCACCCGGATGGCCGAGCGCCTGCTCCTGGAGGGCGCGCCCGGCCTGCACTACATCACCCTGAACCGCTGCACCGCCGCGCTGGAGATCCACCGCAACCTCGCCCCGACCGGGCCGGCGCGGGAGCCCGCGGCCCGACCACTGATCGGCAGCCCCGCCTGAGCAGTGCCACTTGAGCCGAGCAGTGCCACCTGAGCCGAGCAGTGCCACCTGAGCCGATCACTGCCACCTGAACAGCGCGACCTGCGCGGCCCTACCTGACGGGAGAACACCATGACCACCACGCGTGACCCGGACCGCCCTGGCAGACTCCTGCGCGCCGAGCGCGAGACCCTGCTGCCCCTGCTGCGCCGCACCCCGCTCGACGCCTTCGAGCTGCCCACCGCCTGCCCGGACTGGACGGTGCGCCAGCTGCTCGCCCACTGCGGCGCCGCGCTGGTGCGGATCATCGACGGGCGGCTGCCCGCCTTCACCCCCGAGCACAACGCCGCCGACGTCGCCGAACGGGCCGACTGGCCGGTCGGGCGGATCCTGGACGAGCTGGAGTTCGGCATGGCCGAAGCCGGACCGGCGATCGAGGCGGCCGGCGGCGAGCTGGACGTCATCGCCCTCGGCGAGTGGGTGCACGCCGGGGACGTCCGGGAGGCGCTGGGCCTGCCCGGGGCGTACGAGAGCCTCGGGACGGACGACGCGATCGCCCTGCTGGCCACCGTCAGCCGCGAGCGGATGACGCCCCGGGTCTGCGCGATCACCCCGTGCGGCGACTGGGTGCTGGGCAACGTGGTGGACGGCCGGGCGGCGGCCGAGCTGAGCTGTGACGAGGGCACGCTGATCCGGATGTACACCGGCCGGCCGGTGGCGCCGGAGCGCTACCGGCTGGCCGGGGCGTCGCGTGAGGAACTGGTCATCTACCGGTAGGGGAGGTCCGGGGCGCCCGGGTGGAGCCGGGGCCGTGGGGCCGGTCCGGGGCACCCGGGCCGAGCGCAGGGCGGGAGGTCAGTTCAGCTCCACCACCTGGAAGGCCTCGGCGAGCCGGCCCTCGGGCAGGCGCCCCTCCCGGGCGTGCTCGGTCTGCCAGCGGTGCAGCAGCGCCCGCAGGTCGTCCAGGTGGGCCGTCTGCGAGGTGTGCAGCCGCAGGGCGGCGAGCTTGCGGTCGAACAGCTCGGTGACGTCCACGAAGTGGTTCGGCGTCGGGCCCATGATCATCCAGAGTTCCGGCACCTCCCAGGCCTCCAGCCCCAGCGCCCGCAGCTCCGGGTGGGCGAAGGGGTTGCGGGCGTCCGGGTAGACCGCGCGCAGCGCCGCCTCCCCGGCCGCCCGGTGGTCGGGGTGGACGTCGGCGATCCGGGCCCAGTTGATCTCCGGGCTCGGCAGCACCACGACGTCCGGCCGCACCTGGCGGACGACCCGGGTGATGTCCCGGCGAAGCTCCATCGTCGGCTCCAGCCGGCCGTCCGGGTGGCCGAGGAAGCGCACCTCCCGGACTCCGGTGTACGCGGCGGCGGCGCGCTGTTCGGCGCGGCGCAGCGGGGCGATGCTCTGCCGGGGGAGGGCGGTGTCGTAACCGCCGTTGTCGCCGTCGGTGAGCACGCAGTAGGTGACCTCGGTGCCCTGGGCGGTCCAGTGCATCACGGTGCCGGCGACGCAGAACTCGGTGTCGTCGGGGTGGGCGGTCACCACCAGGGCGCGGCGGGGGGCGGGGCGCGCGGTCAACGGGCCTCCTCTGGACGGGACTTCGGCGGGACATCCGCAGGACCCCGCCAGCTTCGCCGTCCGGCCTCCCGGGGCACAACGGAGAGCGCGTGGCGTGCACCGGCCATGGCGTCAGTAGGCCACGGCAAAGATTTGGGAGAGCAAAACCAGCGAAGGGGTGTGCTCGATGTGCAGGATCTTCGGCCGGCTGGGAGAAGGCCCGGCCACCCGGGTCGACCGGGCCGACCTGGCCCGGGTCGCCGCCCGCCAGCGGCACGGCGGCCCCGACCGGCAGTCCGTGCTGACCGGCGACGGCTGGGCGCTCGGCTGCAACCGGCTGGCCGTCACCGACCCGCGCGGCGGCGACCAGCCCTACCGGCTCGGCCACGCCTTCGAGGACGGCATCCTGGTCGTCTTCAACGGCGAGATCTACAACCACGCCGAGCTGCGCCGCCGGCTGCTCACCCGCGGCCACCGGCTGCCCGACCGCTGCGACGGCTCGGTGCTGCCCGCGCTGTACGCCGAGTACGGCCCGGCGTTCGTCGAGCAGTTGGACGGGATGTACGCGGTCGCGGTGCTCGACCTGCGGGCCCGAGAACCCGAACTCCTCATCGCCACCGATCCGTTGGGCATGAAGCCGGTCTACTACCACCTGGGCGCGGACGGCCTGGAGTTCGCCTCCGAGCTGCCCGCGCTGCTCGCCTTCCCGGCCGTACGGCGGGAGCGCTGGGAGCCAGGGCTGGACCGCTACCTGCGCTACCGCACCCCGCTCGGCGAACGCACCCTGTACCGGCACGTACGGGTGCTGCCGCCGGCCGCCGTCGCCCGGTACTCGGTGTCGGGCGGGCTGCGGATCTCGCGGCGGGAGGCGCCGGCGCAGGCCGGTGCCGGCTGGGGTGCCGTGGACGAGGCCGGCGCCGGGCGGGACACCCTCGCCGCGCTGCACCGTGAGGTCGGGCGGCTGGCCCGCGCCGACGTGCCGGTGGCCGTGGTCGCCAGCGGCGGCCTGGACTCCGGACTGGTCACCGCGCTCGCCGCCCAGCACCTGCCGGACCTCCACACCTTCACCCTGGTCCACCCCGGCCACTGGCCCGGCGACGAGCGCCGCCACGCCGCCGAGGTCGCCCGGTACTGCGGCGCCGTCCACCACGAGGTCGAACTCGACCCGGCCGACCTGCCCGAGCTGCTGCCGCGCACCGTCGCCCACCTCGGCCAGCCCAACGCCGACCCGATCACCGCCTCCACCCACGCCCTGTTCGCCGCCGTCCGGGCCGCCGGCTTCACCGTCGCCCTCACCGGGGACGGGGCCGACGAGCTGTTCGGCGGCTACGACCGCATCCGCACCGCCGTCGCCACCCCGGCCGGGCGGCCCTGGGCGGGGGCGTACCTGGAGGAGGTGGCGGCGGTGCCGACCGCGCTGCGCGAGCGGCTGTACACCGCCGAGTACCGGGCCGAACTGGACGCACGGCCGGGAGCCGAACCGGGCGGCGGGTCCGGAGCCGAACCGGGTGGCGAGCCGGGAGCCGAGCAGCCGCCGCTGGTGGAGGAGGCCGACCGGATGGCCGCCATCTGGCGCTTCGAGACCGGCCTGCGGATGCCCGCCTACCACCTGCGCCGGGTCGACCACCTCAGCATGGCCTCGGCGGTCGAGGTGCGGCTGCCGTACCTCCAACCCGCCGTCCACGGCCTCGCCCGCCGCCTGCCCGGGCACCTCAAGGTCTCCGGCGGGCAGGTCAAGAAGCCGCTGTACGCCGCTGCCCGGGGGCTGGTCCCGGACTCCGTGCTGCGCAGGCCCAAGCAGCCGTTCACCCTGCCGGTCACCGCCATGCTCGCCCCCGGGCAGCCGCTCGCCGCCTTCGCCCGCGACGTGCTGGCCCCGGACCGGGTGCGCCGGGACGGGCGGTTGCGCGCGGAGAGGGTCACCGCGCTGCTCGACCGGAGGGCGGGCGTGCCGGAGGACACCGCCGCCCGCGCGGTCTGGGCGCTGCTGGTCCACCAGCTCTGGGCGGACGGCGAATCGGCCCGGCCTTGAGCGGCGCACCCCTGGTCGGCTCTCCCCTGGTGGGCCACCTCGCACGGGCGGTCGACGCGCCCTGCCCGACCCTGGTCCTGGACGCGGCGCTGCTGCCCGCCGACGAGTGGCGGCTGCGCCCCGCCCTGGCCGCCATCCGCCGCCAACTCGGTGGTCAGGTACTGAAGTTCGCGTTGATCTCCCGGTCCGTCGAGCCCGGCTGGGATCTCGACTACCGCTTCGTCCAGGGCCTCCCGGGCCGGGTCGAGCGCTTCGACTTCGGAGCCGCCTGCGGGCACTCCGGGCTGGCGGCCGCGCTGGTCGCCGAACTGCTGGGCTGGGTGGGGCCGTTGCGGCGCCCGGGGGCGGCGGTGCGGTTGCGCGGCCGGGGCGGCACCCTGGTGGTCGAGGCCGCAGGGGAGCCGCCGGCAAGGGCGTCATCGGCCGGGACGCGGTCCGCCGGAGGGTGTTCGGCCGGGACGCGGTCTTCCGGGCCGGGTGAGTACGTGCTGCACTACGAGCCCACGGCGGCCCCGGAGTTGCTACCCACGGGCCGGGCGTACGAACCGCTGCGGACGGACGCGGGCGAGGTCGGCGCCTCGCTGGTCTCGTTCGGCAACCCGTACGCCTTCGTGGCCGCCGCGGACCTCGGGCTGCGGGGCAGCGCCGAACTGTTCGCCGCCGACGCCCGGGTGGCGGCCCGGCTGGCCCCGGTCCGTGCGGCCGCCGCCGCCCGCCTCGGCCACCCGGCGGACGGCGCCCTGCCCAAACTCGCGCTGCTCGGCGCCGCCGAGCCGGCCGGGCTGCCCGTCCGCGCCCTCACCGCCACCGGCTGGCACCCCGCCCTCGCCCTCACCGGCGCCGTCTGCCTGGCCGCCGCCCTCACCGTCCCCGGCACCCTCCCGCACCGCCTCGCCGCCGGCGCGGCGCCGCCCCTGCTCACCCCCGCCGGGCCGGTCACCGCCACCGCCGTGAGGGAGGCCGGGCGCCTCGCCCGGGTGAGCGTCCCGCACAAGCGCGCCCGGGTCCTGGGCCGGGTCGTCCTGGCCGGAGCCGGCCTCGCGTCCGAGGCCGCCTGAACCCTCGCGGGCTCTCCCGGGTCTTCGCCGGGTTCCGGCCCGCCGGCCGCCCCCGCCGTGGCGGCCACACGCCACGGCGGGGGCACGCCGCCTCCAGGGCGCCACCGGGGCCGGACGGGCTGGAACGATGAGTCGTGCGCGGTGTCGCGCCGCGCGCGGTGCCCGAACGCTCCGGGGCCCCGCCCCGCCCTTTTTCATGCGCGCCGCAGGGCTGCCGCCGTGTCCGCGTCCGGCCGCACGACAGAAGGAACGTGCCCATGAGATTCCACAACCTGAGGGTCGTCGTCACCGGCGCGTCCCGTCCGTTCGGCCGCTCCCTGGCGGTGGGCTTCGCCCACCTCGGGGCCGAGGTGTTCGTGTCGGCGCGGACCAAGTCCGCGGCGGAGGTGGTCAGCGGGCAGATCGAGGGCGTGGCGTGCGAACGCATCCACACCTTCGGCTGCGACCTGAGCAAGCCCGCCGAGATCGCCCGGTTCGCCCGCCAGGTCGGCGAGTTGACCGACCGGGTCGACCTGCTGGTCAACAACGGCGCCCGCTGGCTCGGGGGCGTCGCGCTGGACGACGCCTCCGACGAACAGATCGTCGAGACGATCGGCGCGACCGCCGGCGGCACGGTGCTGATGGTCAAGCACTTCCTGCCGCTGCTGCGGAACTCCCAGCGGCCCGACATCGTCAACATGGTCTCGGTGTCCGGCCTGGACACCGACGACGGCTCGCCCGCCCACGACGCCTTCCACGCCGCGAAGAGCGCCCAGGCCGGGTTCGCGGACGTGCTGGCCCGCCGGCTGCGGCCCTCCGGGGTGCGGGTGATGGCGCTCTACCCGCCCGACTTCTCCAGCTCCGACCCGAGCGCTGCCGAGTGGGACGGCGCCCACCAGGGCAGCACCCGCGGCGGCGGCCGCCCCGGCACCCAGCACGGCCCGCGCGAACGGCTCACCGCGCAGGCCCTGTTCGACTGCCTCGCCTTCGCGGTCGACCAGCCGAGGGACTGCTTCATCCGGTCCTTCCACTTCGAACCCCGATGACGGGACGAAGCGAGCGAACAACGACGGGGGCAACCCGACGGCAAGGAGGCCCGTCCATGACCACCACACCCATCCGGATCACCGCCACCGCGCCGGTGCCCAACGGGGAGCTGCACGTCGGCCACCTGGCCGGCCCGTACGTCGCCGCGGACGTGCTGCGGCGCTTCCTGCGGGCGGACGGCCGGCCGGTACGGCTGAGCAGCGGAATCGACCAGCACCACACGGCGGTTCGGCTCTGCGCCCTGGTGCAGGGGCGCAAGGCCGAGGAGGTCGCCGACGGCTACGGCGAGAGCATCACGGTGGACCTGCAACGGGCCGGCGTCGAGTTCGACGCCCTGCTGCACCCGGACCGCGAACCCGCCTACCGCACCCACGTCCAGGACCTGCTCACCCGGCTGCACGCCGACGGCACGGTGGTGGCGCGCAGCCGGCTGCTGCCGTACTGCCGGCCCTGCGAGCGCTGGCTGCACGACGTGCTGGTCACCGGCGGCTGCCCGTACTGCGGCGCCACCTCGGGCGGCAACGTCTGTCGCTCCTGCGCCCGCCCCAACGACTGCGGGGACCTGCTGCGGCCGCTCTGCGTGCTCTGCGGCACCCCGGCCGACCTGCGCCAGTACCGGCGGCTCTACCTGCCGCTGGAGGCGCACCGCGCCGCGCTGCTCGACCACTGGGCGGCCACCCCGATGGCGCCGCGGCTCGCCGTGCTGTGCGAGCGGATGGCCCGGGACGGCCTGGCGGAGGTCGCGGTGAGCCACCCGGCGGACTGGGGCGTCGAGGTGACCGTGCCCGGCTTCGAGGAGCAGCGGGTGGACTCCCGCTTCGAGGCGGTGGCCGCGCACCTGCTGGCCGAGGAGGGGCAGCGGGGCGGAGTGCTCCAGTTCTTCGGCTTCGACCACGCGCACCTGCGACTGGCCCTGCTCCCGGCCCTGTTGCTGCACCTGGGCCGTCCGGTGCCGGTCGGCCACCAGGTCAACGAGGCGTACCGCTTCCTGGGCCGCCGGATGTCCACCGGGCAGCGGCACGCGGTCTGGGCGCTGGACGCGCTCACCGAGGCCGGCTCGGACGCGCTGCGCCGGCACGTGCTGTCCCAGCGGCCGGTGGGCCGCCCGACCGACTTCACGCTGGAGGGGCTGGACGCCTCCCGCCGGGTGCTGGAGGAGGAGTGGAACCCCTGGCTGGTGCGGCTGTTCGCCGCCCTGCGGGAGGACTGCCACGGCGCCGTCCCGGACGCGGCACCCGGCGGCGCCGGATGGACCCACCTGTGCGAGCGGCTGTCCGTCACGGCGGCCGAACTGCGCGTCGCCTACGGGCCGGAGAGCTTCGACCCGCGCCGCGCCGTCGCCCTGCTGGACGAAGCCGTCCGGCTGGTGGCGGAGTTCCAGCTGGTCAACGCGTACGAACGGGACCGCGCCGACGGCCAGTCACGCCACCGGGCCGCGCTGGTGGCCCAGTTGGCCGTCGCCCGCGCCCTGGCCGCCTGGGCCTGGCCGGTGATGCCCGAGGGCGCCACCAGGCTCGCCCGCGCCCTCGGCGACCGACCCGGCGCCCCGATCACCCCGGACACCCTCACCCCACCCCTCCCGGGCACCCGCCCGACCCCACCCACCGGCCCGCTCTTCGGCTTCTGACCCCCGCCCCCCACGTGGGCGAGGCACGAGGCAGCGAACACGAGCGGGAGCGGTAGGGCTGTTCAGTGAAAGCTCAGGAGCACCGGTGGTGACTCGTGGTGCCGGTCTCCTCGATCGAGGAGACCGGCACCGGAACCATGTTCCGGCGAAGCGCGAGGTTCAGCTGAGCGATCAGGTGGGCGTGGATCTCTTCGGCAGTGGCAGACGGAGTGGGCAGCAGCACCGGGACAGTCTTCCGCATGGGGAGATCCCGACGGCGGAGTGGCCGGCCCGGGGGCGCCGGGCCGGCCACCTCCGGGTCAGGTCACCGGGTGCGATAGGCGTCGGTGATGGTCTGGTCGAGGGTGTTGCCGTCGGTGTCGGTCAGTTCGGCGCGCAGCGAGACGCCGGTGCCGGCGGCCGGGTTGTGGAGGGTGACGGCGCCCGCTTCGAGCGGCAGGCGGGTCCAGGAGGCGCCGCCGTCGGTGGACGCGGAGACGGTGAGCGAGCGGGTGCGGCCGTCCGCGGCGGCGCCCTGGACGGTGACCGGGATCCGGACGCTGCTGCCGGCCGCCGCGGTGCCGGTGGGGTCGAGATCGGGGGAGAAGCGCACCACGCTGACCGGGAGTTCGGTCGGCCCGCCCGTGGTGGCCGAGGCGAAGGTCCAGGAGGCCGTCACCCGGCTGGTCGCGCCGGCGGCGGCCTTGCGGGTGACGGTGGTGGCCAGGCGGTAGGAGCCCGGCGCCGGAGGCACGGTGAACTCGCCTCGTCCGGGCGCGCCCGAGGTGCCGACCAGTGCGCCGTCGCGGTACAGCGAGGTGTAGGCGGTGTCGAACGAGGGGTTCGACGGCGCGTGGCCGTCGCCGTCGGCGAGCAGCGGGATGTCCGCGCTGATCCGGTCGCCGTCGCGCGAGAGGGCGGGGCGCCCGGTCAGCGCCGGGCCGAAGACCGGGCCGTCGAAGGTCCGGGTGGTGGTGGCCCCGGCCCGGACGGCGACCCGCTCGGTGGCGTAGGAGTTCGGCGCCGAGCCGTCCGCGCGGAGGGTGGTGAAGCCGACGTCCCAGGTGCCGCGCTCGGGCGTGACGACGAAGGTGGCGGTGTCCGGCGTCGGCATGCTCCGGGTGATGCCGATGGTCTTCCCGTCGGAGGGCTGGAGGCTGAGCAGGCCGAGCCCCGTGCCGCCCGGACCGGCGGCGCCGCGGACCTTCAGGGTGGCCAGCTCCGGCGCGGAGTACTGCCGGGTGAGCCCGGTCAGGGCGCGGTTGCCGGAGAAGGTCGGGCCGAGCAGGTAGTCGACGGTGTCGGTCTTCCAGTTGACGTCGAACCACTGCTTCACCGCTCCGGCCTCGGTCTCCGGCCCCAGGTGGGCGACGCGCAGGTTCGGTGACCCGTTGGCGACCTCGACCGTCCTGGTGGCACCCCCGTGCGTGACCGAGACGAACATCGCACTGTGCACGAAGGCCGCGGCGCCGTCCGGAGGCCGGACGGAGACGGGGGCGGTGGTCCGGGCGTCGACGGTGACGGTGGTGTCGTGGTCGAGGTCCAGGCGCGGCTGGACGATCCAGTCCGTCCAGACCGTGCCTCCCGGCTCCCGACCCGAGGCCAGGGTGCTGTCCAGCAGGTACCGGCCCTTGGGCAGCCGTACGGTGGTGACGCCGGAGGGGGCTTCCGGCTGGACCGAGGTGTCGGCGCCGGCGCCGGAGATCCCGGTGACGTTGGTGCGGTACGGCGCGGTCGGCCGGCCGTCGCGGTCCAGGTGCCTGATCGTCAGGGTGTACGTCTCCGGCTCGGCGGCGAAGGCCGCGCCGCCCCAGGCGGGTGCCGCGCCGCCGACCAGGGCGACGGTGGCGGCCAGCGCCCGGAGGAGGTTGCGGCGGGGAAGGGAAGTAGCGGTCATGCTCTGTACTGCTCGGCTGGGCACCGGAGTTCCTGTGATCGGCGTCACGTCGACCGGGGGGCCACTGTGGCGCAGGTCACCGGAACCGTGCCGGCCGACCGGGCAGGGCAGAGTGTGGAAGCACTCATGAGAACGCGTCTTCGCCGCGGCGACCCGGACGCCCTGGGCGAGCTGTACGACGAACACGCCCAGGCGTTGTACCGCTATGCCCTCCGCGTGACGGGGGACTGGGCGGAAGCCGAGGACGTCGTCTCGACGACCTTCCTGGAGGCCTGGCGCAGCCGGGAGAAGCTGCACCCGGACGGCGGCGACCTGTGCCCCTGGCTGCTGGGGATCGCCACCAACACCATGCGCCGCAACGCCCGGGCCCGTCGGCGCCGCGACCTCGCGCTCGCCCGGGTCCCGGAGCGCGGGGCGGTCCCGGACTTCGCCGACGACCTGGTCGCGCACCTGGCGGACGTGGACGAGCTGCGCGCCGCGCACCGCGCGCTCGCCCGGCTCCGGCGCCGCGACCGGGAGGTCTTCACCCTCGTGGTGTGGGCGGGGCTGGACTACGCGAGCGCGGCCGAGGCGCTCGGCACGCCGGTCGGCACCGTTCGCTCGCGCCTGTCCCGGGCCCGTGCCCGGCTGCGCGAACTCACCGCGGCCGAGACGAAGGCCGAGACGAAGGCCGAGGCGAAGGCCGAGACGAGGGCCAACACGAGGGCCAGCACGAGGGCCGAGACGAAGGCCGGGGCCAGGGGCGGCGCCGAGGCCGGCGCCGGCGCCAGGTCCAAGGCCGGAAAACTCCGCGCGGCGGACGGCCGGCCCGCGCGAACCACCGTCCTGTCCGTACCCGGCCGTCTGCCCGCGCTCCGGCCGTCGACCCAGGAGAGCCACGGATGAACGCCACCCTACGGCCCGGAACGCAGGGCCCGGCCGCGGAGCCCGAGCGCCGCGAACTCGCCGCACTGCTGCCGCCGCCGGCGGTGCCCGGCCTGGCCGCTGATCGCCAACTGCTGCTGAGAGAGGAGCTGTTGGGCAGGGCCGCTTCGCGGCCCCGGCCGGCCCCGGGGCGGCGGCGTCCGGCCTGGTACCGCAGCCCGGTCCGGATCGCGGTGCCGGCGCTCGCCGCCGCCCTGGCGATCGCCGGCGCCGTGGCGGTGGACCTCACCGACCCGGCCGGGCAGGGCCGTTCGGCGGCCGGGACCGGTGCCCCCGCCACCTCCGAGGCGGCACTGCTCCTCGACCGGATCGCCCTCGCCGCCGCCGCATCGGAGCAACCCGCCGTTCGCGCCGACCAGTTCGTCTACATCGAGAGCACGGTCGCCTACGCGGCGCAGAGCGCCGGGGGAGGGCCCGTGACGGTGGCGCCCGCGCACACCAGGCGGGTGTGGCTGTCCGCCGACGGCAGCCGTCCCGGCCTGTTGCGCGAGGAGGGCGCGCCCGACACCCCGCTCGGCGAGGACGGAACGGTCTTCCACCTCGACCGGTGGGGCGCGACGCCCCGCCCCGGCTCCGCGCGCCCCGGCGGCCCGTCGATCGGTGACCCGACCCATGCGTACGTCGCCTCGCTGCCCACCGATCCGGACGCCCTGCTGAAGCTCATCCGGGACGAGACCGAGGGCCGCTCCGGCGGCGCCGAGGACCAGAACCAGCGGGCGTTCACGGCCATCGGAGACCTGCTGGCCGAGACCTGGGCGCCGCCGCAGGTCGGCGCCGCGCTCTACCGGGCCGCGGAGCGCATCCCCGGCGTCACGGTCGTGCCTTCGGCGACCGACGCCGCCGGGCGCGAAGGCGTCGCCGTGGCCCGTACGGCGCACGGGCGGCAGACGCAGTGGGTGTTCGACCGGGTGACGTACGCGTTCCTCGGCGAGCGCACCGTCGTCACCGGAGCCGAGCGCACGGCAGGATCCGGAGCCGAAAGCACGGCAGCAGCCGGAGCCGACGGCGCGGTGCCGGTCGGGACGGTGCTCGGCAGCTCCGCCGTCCTCAGCCGGGCCGCGGTCGACCGCGTCGGTGAACTCCCCTCGGCGCCACGGTGATCGAGGCCGGTCACTCCGGGCGGCGGACCCGGCAGTCGGGGCACTCGCCGTGGAAGACCAGCTCGGTGTCGTCGACGCGCCAGCCCCTCAGGCCCTTGCGGGGCGGCGCGGGCGCCTCGGCGTCGACGTTGGCGACCCTGCCGCAGCGGGTGCACAGCGCGTGGTGGTGCGGGGGGCCGGAGAGCTCGAACACGGCGGTGCGGCCGGGGCGTTCGAACTTGCGCACCAGCCCGGTCTCCAGGAAGTTGCGCAGCATCTCGTAGACGGCCTGGCTGGTGAGCGTGCCGAGGCGTTCGCGGGCGGCCTCGGTGATGGACTCGACGTCCTGGTGCGGTTCGGCGGCGAGCAGCTGGAGCACCTCCAGCCGGGGGCCGGTCACCCGCAGCCCCACGTCCCGGAGTTGGCGGGCGGCGGCCTCGCGGTGCGCTGCCAGGTTCGCGCGGTCCGCCGTCAGGGTCTCGCGCGCCATCAGCCCCACCCACCGCAGCTCGACCAAAGATTTGGTCCCATCGTACCTTGTGGTCCACCGCGGGAATCCGGACCGGGTACGGACCGGGCACGGGCCGGGCACGGGCCGGGGAGCCCGGACGCGACGGGGTCGAGGACCTCGGGGGGTGCCGAAACGGTCGATCCGGACGGCGGGCACGCGGAGCCCTTCGCCCGGGCGATGTCCGACGCCCCGTCGGACCCGGTTGTCGATCACCGGACCCCAGGCCCCCGGCTGGCCGCGGTCAGTCCAGCCAGCCGAGCTTCGCCGCCCGCACGCCCGCCTCGAAGCGGCTGGAGGCGCCGAGTTCCTGCATCACCTCGGAGAGCAGGCGGCTGAGGGTGCGCAGCGAGATGCCGAGGGAGCGGGCGATCTTCTCGTCCTTCATGCCCGCCGCGAGCATCCGGATCGCGGCGTGCTGCTGGTCGGTGAGGCGGTCGCTGCCGTGCTGGTACTCCTCGGTGCGGCCGAGAACGGCGGAGGTGTGCCAGCAGTAGTCGTAGAGCGCGGTGTAGGAGCGGACGAGGGCGGAGCCGCGGGCCAGGATGGCGCCGGAGTCGAGGTCGTCCGGGTCGATCGGGAGCAGGGCGACGCGGCGGTCGCTGAGGATCATGTTGAGCGGGACGACGGCCGCGAGCCGTACCTCGACGCCGAGTTCGATCTGCCGCTGGAAGAAGTCGGCGAGGGCCGGGACGGAGAGGAAGCGCTGCTGGTAGATCGCCCGGACGCGGGCGCCGGCCTCGATCAGCCGGCGGTCGCGGTCGAGGCCGGCGGTCAGGAACTCTCCGGTGGGCAGGGCGCCCGGGTGCATGGAGGCGATCTCGGTGCGGACGGTGTCGGAGAGGCCCTCCAGGGTCTGCTGGACACTGCTGCTGCCGGTCAGCACCTCGACCTCGACCTCGGAGGGCACCGCCACGCCGCCGCGCAGGTAGCGCCGGGTGAGCTCCTCGACGGCGGTGTAGGCGAGTTCGGTGCGCCGCTGGCGGGCACGCGCCTCCTGGGCCTCGCGGGCGAGGACGCGCAGCAGGGCGACCTCCGGGTCGACCGCGGTGACCTGCGCGTCCTCGTCCGGTCCGGTGCCGCTGATCAGGCCGAGGGACTCCAGCTCGGCCCGGCACTCGGCGGCCTGGGGTGCGGAGAGGCCGAGTTCGCCGGTGAGGGCGGAGAACCGGTGGGAGCCGCGGGCCCGGAGTGCGCGGTAGACGGACAGTGCGTGCTCGGAGGATTTGCCTCCGGTGGATGTCGCCAACGTCGCCCCCCTCGTCACCCCTGGGGAGGCATGGTACCCGAGGTTCCGTTACGTTCCGGCAACACAACGTCGGTGCCGGGAGCGGACGTTCACCGCGTGCAGGGGGCCTCTCCCGCGTTGCGGAGCGGAGGGTCCCCGGGAGCCTCGGCCGGCGGCTCTCAGGTGCGGCGGGCGCAGAGCAGGAAGGTGCTGGAGAGGCCGTCGGGCAGCGGCCGGCGGTCGCGGCGCACGGTGCGCAGCCCGCAGGCGCGCAGGTCGGCCGGCGGGGTCAGGCCGCGGTTGTCCGGGGCGATCCAGTCGAGGGCGAGCAGGCCGTTCCTGGTCAGGTGGCCGGCGAGCCGGCCCAGCAGTGGCGCCCGGACCTGCTCGGGGAGTTCGAGGACCAGTCCGCCGGCGAGCATGATCAGCCCGTAGCGGCGCCGCAGGGTGAGTTCGGCGAGGTCGGCGCGGATCGCGGTGACCCGCCCGGGGTGGCTCTCGGGGAGGGTGGCGGCCCAGCTGCGCAGCCGGGCGAGCCGGGCCGGGTCGCGGTCGACGGCGTCGACGTCGAAGCCCTGGCGGGCGAGCGGGACGGCGAAGCGCCCGGAGCCCGCGCCGAGGTCGAGGACGGGGCCGCGGGTGGCGCGGGCGGCGCGCAGGTAGTCGAGGATGTCGGCGCCGTGCGGGAGGGTTTCGGCGGTGGGGCGCGGAACGGTCCGCAGGGTGCCGGCCGGGCGGGCGGTACGCAGCAGCATGGCTCCTCCGGGAGCTGAGGGTCTGCCCGAACGGGGCAGGTGGGGGCGGTGCGTTCATTCTGCGCCCGGAGTGCGCCCCGGCAGGGGTGGCGTTGACGGCGTGTTCGCGCCGCGGCCGGTGGACGCCACGGGTGCTCGGCCGGCTGCCACCGGATATACCCCCACCCCGTACGCGGAGCCGGCTCGGTGCCGGTCCGGGTGTCGCGGCGGATACCCCCTTCGCGGATCCTGCCTGCGGGGTGGCGATTCCCCCGAGCGGCCGGAGCGCCGCCGGCGGATCGCCGGAGATACCCCCACCCCGTACCGGCGTCAGAGGGTGCGGCGCAGCCGGATGCCGGTTCCGGAGGGCTGGTCCTCACCGTCGGCGACGAAGCCGTGCCGGGTGAGGAAGGGGGTCGAGGGGTCGTCGGTGCCGTGGGTGCTCACCCACTGGTGGGCCGCGCCACGGGCCCGCTGCTGCTCGGTGAGCGCGCCGAGCAGGCCGCTGCCGATGCCCCGGCGCCGGTGGTCGGTGGCCACGCACAGGGTGTAGACCTCGCCGGATCCGACGGTGGCGATGCCGCCGGCGGCGACGCCGACGACCTCCCCGGCGTGCTCGGCGACCAGCCAGCCGAGCCAGCCGTCCCCGGCGCCGGTGCCGGAGATCTCGACGGTGATCCGGCTGACGGGGCAGTAGGTGGCGATCAGGTGCTCGGTGCGCTGGCCGCCCAGGTACTCCGCGTAGTCGTGGCGCCAGCAGGCCGCGAGGAGCCGGGAGATGGCGGCGGCCTCGGCCGGGCGGGCCGGGTGCAGTTCCACCGTGGATTCCATCGTTCGGTCCTCATTTCACGCGCGGGGGTTCGGGAGGCCAACGGGAGTTCGGGAGGCCAGTAGAGCGGAGGCCCCTGGCGAAATCAAGTCAGGCTCGGAGCAAGGGAGTTCTGCGAATTTACTTAGGAAACGGATAGCGGGATGCCTGGTCGGGAGCGGTGCGCCCGGCCGGGCGGGGCCCGGCCCGCCGCCCCCCTCCGGCCGGCTCGCATACCCCCCACCCCTAAGTGCCTCGAACCCGCCGCCGACTTCCACGGGTTAAACCCTACCCCCCTAGGGTATGCTCTGACACGTCCTCACCGGGGTCGTCAGCCGGGGGTGCTCACCATGCCCGCACCGGCAGTTGACGACCGACGACGTTCGCCGTGGGCCGCCGCCCTCGGCCGATACCCCCGACGGGTAGGGAGTTGGAGATGGCAAGCGACAACACCGGGCCGAACCCCCGGAGGTGGCGAGCGCTGGCGCTGATCGCCGCCGCGCAGTTCGTGGTGATCATGGACACCTCGATCATCGGGGTGGCCCTGCCCAAGATGAAGGACGACCTCGGCTTCAGCCAGGGGAACCTGTCCTGGGTGTTCAACGCGTACGTGGTGGCCTTCGGCGGCCTGCTCCTGCTCGGCGGCCGGCTGTCCGACCTGCTCGGCGCCCGCCGCCTGTTCAGCACCGGCTGGGCGGTCCTCGGCCTCGGCTCGCTGCTCGCCGGCCTCGCCGGGAACGTCCCGACCGAACTGGCCGGCCGCGCCGTCCAGGGCCTCGGCGCCGCGATGATCGCCCCCTCGGCGCTCACCCTGCTGATGATGCTCTTCGGCGGCAACCCGAAGGAGCTGACCAAGGCCTTCGCCCTGTACGGTGCGGCGGCCCCGGCCGGCGGCACCGCGGGCGTCTTCCTCGGCGGCCTGATCACCCAGTACATCAGCTGGCCGTGGGTGTTCTACATCAACATCCCGGTGGCCCTGGTCGCGCTGTTCGCCACCCCCTCGCTGATGCCCTCCGCGCCCCGGCGCAGCGGCGGCATCGACATCATCGGCGCGCTCACCGTCACCGTCGGCCTGGCCGCCGCGGTGTACGCCATCGTCCGTGCGCCGGAGGAGGGTTGGGCCTCGGCCTCGACCCTGCTGACGCTGGCCGGCGCGGTCGTGCTGCTGATCGCCTTCCTGGTCATCCAGGGCAAGCGCCGTGAGCCGCTGATGCGGCTGAGCATCTTCCGGGTGCCGAACCTCGGCGCCGCCAACCTCGCCCAGTTCCTGCTGGCCGCGGCCTGGGTGCCGATGTGGTTCTTCCTGAACCTCTACCTCCAGCAGGTGCTCCACCTGGGCGCCTTCGCCAGCGGCGCGGCCCTGCTGCCGATGACCGTCGCCATCATGGGCATCATGATCACCCTGGCGCCGCGGCTGATCGCCCGCTTCGGCCCCAAGGCGCTGGTCGTCACCGGCATGCTGGCCCTCGGCGCCGGGCTGTTCGGGCTCTCGCTGGCCCGCCCGGACGGCAACTTCTGGACCGACGTGCTGCCCGCCTCGCTGCTCGCCGCGATCGGCATGGCGCTCGCCTTCATCCCGTCCCTCGGCACCGCGATCTCCAGCGCGCCCCCGCAGGACGGCGGCCTCGCCTCCGGCATCGTCAACACCGGCTACCAGGTCGGCTCGGCGCTCGGCCTGGCCGCGATGACCGCGCTGGCCGCCGCCCGGACCGCGGACTCCACGGTCGAGAGCCTCACCTCGGGCTTCTCCGCCGCCTTCATCGGCGCCGCGGCGATCGCGGTGGCCGGCGGCCTGCTCGCGGTGGTCACCCTGCGCACCCCGCGCCCCGAGGCCGCCGGTGCCCAGGCCGCCGAGACCCAGCCCGCGACGGCCGCGTGAGGCCGTCCGCCCTCCCACCCCGGGGCGGGCCCCGAACGGGCGCCCGCCCCGCCCACCCCACCGGGGGCCACGCCGAACGGCGCGGCCCCCGGCGGCCGTGGCGCCGCCACGGCCCCGTGCCGAGGAGCAGCCGATGACCCACCGCGAAACCCCCGCCGCCCCGCCGGCCGCGCTCGTACGGGTGGTGCGCCACCCCGTCACCCGCTGCCTGATCGCCTGCCTGGCCGGCGCCGTCGCGGCCGCCGCCGCCGAACCGGCCCGGGGAGGCACCGCCGGCCGTGGTTGTCCGGGGCGCTGAGCGCCGCGTCCCTCCCACGCCCCCGATCCTCCCCTGATCCGTCACCCCGGAGCCGGACATGACCACCCGACGTGCGCAGGGCGTGCTGGCGACCGCCGCCTACGGCACCCTGCTGGTCCTCGTCGCGTACACCGTGCCGATGACCACCCTCGCCCCGACCGCGGCCGCCCTGCACGCCGGCCCCACCGCCCAGACCTGGGTGCTCACCGGCGCCCTCGTCGGCCTCTCCGCCCTGCTGCTCACCGCCGGCAGCATCGCCGACGACCGGGGCCGCAAACAGGTCTTCGCCACGGGCGCGCTGCTGCTCGCCCTCTCCAGCGCCGCCGCCGCGGCGGCCCCCGCGACGGGCGTCTTCCTCGCCGCCCGGGTCGTCCAGGGCGCCGCCTCGGCCGCCGTCCTGGCGCCGAGCCTCGGCCTGATCGGCGAGGCCTACCCGAGCGGCGCCGCCCGGGTGCGGGCGCTCGGCGTCTGGGGCGCGGCCGTGGGCCTGGGCATCGCCGTCGGCCCGGTGTACGCGGCGCTGGCGGAGCGCTGGCTCGGCTGGCGCGCCGTCTACTGGGGGCTCGCGCTGCTCGCCGCCTCGCTGCTCGCGCTCGCCGCCACCGTGCTGGAGAAGTCCCGCGGCTGCGCCCGTCGGCGCGTCGACACCCCCGGGGTGCTCACCCTCGGCACCGGCACCGCCGCCCTGATCGCCGGTCTCGCCGAAGGCCGCTACGGCTGGACGCAACCGGTGGTGCTCGCCCTGCTCGCCGCAGGGGTGGCGCTGCTCGCCGCCTTCGCCGCGGTCGAGGCGCGCTGCGCCGAACCCATGCTGGACCTGAAGCTGTTCCGCGAGCCGGGCTTCGTGGCCGCGACCGGCGGGGCGCTGTTCACCGGGCTCGCCGTCGTCGGCCTGATGAGCTGCCTGCCCGCCGCCCTGCAACGGGTGCTCGGGGTCTCCGCGCTGGCCGCCGGGGGAGTGCTCGCCATCTGGTCAGGCCTGTCGGTGGTCGCGGCGCTCCAGGCCCGCCGGCTGGCCGACCGGATCGGCGCCACCGCCCAGCTGACCATCGCCCTCCTGGTCTGCGGCCTCGGCGAACTCGCCCTGGTCGGGCTGCGCCCGGGGGACTCCTGGCTGCGGCTGGCCCCGGGGCTGGCGGTGGCCGGCATCGGCAGCGGGGTGCTGAACGCGGCGCTCGGCCGCCTCGCCGTCACCAGCGTGCCCGCGCACCGGGCGGCGATGGGCTCGGGCGCCAACAACACCGCCCGGTACCTGGGTTCGTCCCTCGGCGTGGCGGTCACCGTCACCCTGATGGGCCTCGGCCGCCCCGCCACCCCGCGGGCCGCCGCCGACGGCGCGGACCACGCGGTGCTGGCCGCCACCGTGCTGTGCGTGCTCGGCGCGGCGGGCGCGCTGGCCGTGCGGGCGGCGCAGCGGCGTACCGCTACTGCCACCGGTACCGCCACCGCTCAGTCCGACAGCAACCACAGCAGCCGGTAGTACTCGATCCGCTCCGGGTCGGGCTCCACCCCGTAGGCCTCCAGCAGCGGCTCCTCCCACCCCGGGCCGTAGTTCCACCAGGTGCTCCAGGTGGCCGCGGCGAGGTCGGCCCAGCGGTCGGCGACGCCGAGGGCGCCGAGGTCGACGTGCCCGGTACAGGTGCCGTCGTCCCCGAGCAGGGTGTTGGGAGCGCAGGCGTCGCCGTGGCAGACCACGAGCCGGTCGACGGGCGGGATGTCGGCGAGCACGGCGAGTGCCTGGTCGACGGTGCGGAGGTGGCGGAACTCCGGAGGCCAGTCCGCCGGATCGGTCAGGGCCGTCGTCTCCGGTGACCGCGCGTTGTCCACGCGGCTCTCGGCCGACCAGTCGAACGGGCAGTCCGCGACGGGCAGCGCGTCGTGCAAGTGCCGCAGCCCGGCGCCGATCGCGCGCACGGCGGTGCCCGGGTCACGCTTCCAGTGGTCGTCCACCGCCGTGCGCCCGGGCAGGCCGTGGGTGACGATCCAGGAGCCCGTCTCGTCGGCGCCCTCACCGAGTACCCGGGGCACCACGGTGTACTCGGCGGCCCACCGCAGGCGCGCGACCTCGGCGGCGAGGTCGACACCGCTGCCGGCCGGCGTCCACTTCACGAACCGGCGCGTGCCGCCGGAGTCGCCGGAGTCGGAGTCGCCCGTGCCGTCCGTGCCGATCTGGAAGGTCAGTCCGCCGAGTTCGTTGCGCCACACGGCCCGCACCGGCTGCCCGGCGGCGAGTTCGGTGACGATGGGCGGCGGCTCGACGGGTTCGTGCGGCGCGGAGGCGATCATCCGCCCATTCTCTGCGGGCGGTGGCCCACCGGCCAACCTCTTTTTGTCGCCACGCGTCACCGGGTGACCGGCAGGCTCCGCAGGCCGAAGACGAGGTCGTTGTGCGGACGGCGGACGGCGCCGGCGGCTGCGCCGGCCGCAGTGCCGGCATCCGGGCCAGCTGCCGGCCGATGCGCCGGTGCGGGCGGGGAGGCCGGAGTAGGTCGGCGGTGTCCGGGGCGGGGAACACGTCCCGGCGTCTGCATGGCCGCTTCCCTGTCCGGGTGGGGGGCGGACCACCGTCGGCGGGCCCGGCGGAGCGGTCAGGAGGGAGCTGCCGAGGCACCGCATCGCTTCGGGCGGATGCGGTGGGCGCGAGAAGTCGGCCGGGCCGACTTCTCGCGCGGTGTCCGTCAGGTGGTGGGGAGTTCGCCGGTTTTGATGGCGGTGACGAAGGCGGTCCACGCGTCGGCGGGGAAGGCGAGGGCCGGCCCGTGGGGGTCTTTGGAGTCGCGGACGGGGATGATGCCGCTGGCGAGGAACGCGACCTCGACGCAGGCGGATTGGCCGTTGCTGCGGCTGGACTTGAACCACGCAGCTTCTGTCAGATCAACCGTTTTCATAGCTTCCTGCCACTTCGGGGATCGGTAGCTTCGGCGCCTGCTCACTGAGTGCGGAGGGGTTGCGTGAGAAGTCTGCGGGGCCGACTTCTCACGCAGATCAAGTCAGTTGCTGGGGAGTTCGCCCGTCTTGATGGCGGTCACGAAGGCCGTCCATGCACTGCTGGGAAAGGCCAGTGCCGGTCCATCGGGGTCCTTGGAGTCCCGGACTGGGACGACGCCGGGGAAGCCGTTGGCGACCTCGATGCAGTTGCCCTGGTTAGCGCTGTAACTGCTCTTTCGCCAGGTGACACGGCTCATATCCATGCCGCTCCGATCGGTGATCATCACTCAATTTCCTTTGCGATCTGCGCAATGAGCCGCCGCGACGGCGCAACGTCCAGGGCAGCTGCGCGAAGCCGGTCAAACGTCTGGCCGTAGGCTGTGACGTCGTCATCTCGTTCGAGATAGAGACTACTGGTCAGGGCCTCGGTGTACACCACGTCGAGATCTCCCCGGACGGGAAACTCCAGAATCGCGAACGACCCGTGCACGCCCGCGTGAGCGCCGGCCGAGAAGGGCACCACCTGCACTGTGACGTGCGGTTCTCTGGAGGCGGTGACGAGCTGCTGCAACTGCTTTGCCATGATGTTCTGATTGCCGATCTGGCGGCGGAGCGCGGCTTCATCCACGATCGCCCATAGCTTCAGAGGGTCCTCCCGCCGGAGCGTCGCGTTTTGGCGGGCCAAGCGGACGTCGACCAGTGCGTTGACCTCATCGGGCGTGGCCTCGGGTTCGAGCTGCCGGATCAGTGCACGCGCATAGTCGGCAGTTTGGAAGAGCCCTGGCACGAGCGACGACTCGAAGTTCCGGATGGACACCGCCTCCGCCTCGAAACTGATGAACGAGGCATAGTGCTTCGAGATGACATCGGAGTACGGCTGCCACCACACCCGGCGCTTGCCTTCGCGGGCCAGTGTCGCGAGCGCCTCGCGCTTCTCCAGATCGGTGACCTGATAGACGTCGAGAAGTATCCCGACCTCGTTGGCGCGCACGCCATAACGGCCGTTCTCCAGCCGGCTGACCTTGGATTGGTGCCAGCCGAGGCGGGCCGCCACCTCGTCAACCGTCAGGCGTAGGCTCTCCCGGATCTTCCGGAGCTCCGCACCCAGCATTCGACGGCGCACCGTTGGCATCGCGGTCACGCACCGACCTCCCCTCATCGCGCTCTGCTGTTGCGCCACAGTCTGGCGTGTCAGATGAGCCTGTGTCATATGGGATCCAAAAGAGCATATGCGAATCGCTGTTCAGTGTTGCGAGACGACGATCGCAGGGGTAATGCTACTCCTCGTGGTGTGACGCACCACACAGCGTGATCCTGGCGGATCTTCGCTCGGGCATTCCCATGCCTCTCGCCGCTCTCTGGATCGCGATCTTCCCCATCACCCAGAGGAGGCCCCGCCGTGGCCGAAATGTTGGAACAGCCGTTTACCCCTGCGGGCGAGTGCTCGTGCTGGCTGCCCAGGCGGCACGAGTCCGCCGGCGCCGCTCGACGGCTGCTTCGGACCTTCCTCACCGAACACCCCGAAAGCGAACGGTTCCTCGACAGTGGCGAGTTGGTGCTCGGCGAGTTCGTCGCCAACGCGGTGCTCCATGCCGAGACCCCGGCGGGCCGCCCGATCCTCATCCGGTTCGACCTCTGCCCCGACTCGCTCCGCATCGAGGTTCACGACGCCGACTCCGCCCGGCCGCCGGTTCCGGACCCCGCCGCCGAGTACGACGAGACCGGGCGCGGCCTCTGGCTCGTCTCCCTCCTCGCCTCCGACTGGGGCTGCCGATCGCGAGAGGGTGGCGTCGGCAAGGCGATGTGGGCGCGGATCGACGGGGGCGCACGGTGAACGTCGAACTCCCTTTCCCCATCAGGGCGGAGATCAAGGGCGTCACGAAGGCCGCCACCTTCACCCGGCTCGCCGACGCACTCGAAGCCGTCCGCACCAGCCTCGCCGGCCTCCCGCTGGACGACGACCAGGCCGACTACCTCACCGAGTTCTTCAGTGAGGCCTCCGCCTCTCGAATCGCCGACCAGCTGGTCGCGTTCGGTGCGGTGCGGGCGATGGCCTACGTCGGCATCGAGTCCGCCCACCCCGTCTACCTGCGCGTGACGGGTCCCTCGTGATCGCGCGCATCGAGATGTGGTGGTGCCTCAGCGCCCAGTTCTCCCGTCCGGTTCGTGCTCTGAGCCCCCGCCGCCGGGCCGCCCACATCGAGATGCAGTTCTGGTCGGCCGCTCCGGGCCATGCGGAGGCCCTCCTCCGCGCGGTGCTCCGGCAGGCCGCCGGCCACCTGCCCGGCTGAAACAAGAGGTGCCGGGCGATCCGCGATGCGGGATCGCCCGGCACCGTCCCCATGAGTCCTGACGATCCGCGTGCTCTGCGCACCCGTCGACGAAACCTACCGGCTGCTCGCGGGGCTGGCGCTGGCCCGGCGCTGCTCGCCATTCTCGGCCGCGAGCCCGAGGGTGACCTCGGTCAGGTCCCCCAGTAGGGCGTCGCGCGTAGGGCTCACCGCGCTTCGAGCGCGTCGGCCCGCCGTAGGAGCTCCCGCGCGATGTCGTCCCAGTCAGGGCCGTGGAGGTACGGACTGTGCCCCGCCTCGCGGATCAGGGCCGGGTCGTCGGGGCGCTGGAGCAGGAGCAGCCGGTAGGCCAGGTTGCGGGCCCAGACCGGGAGGCAGCCGTCCGCGAGCTGTGGGCAGAGGGTTTGCAGCATGGTGAGGATCTGGTCCGCGTCGGCGAAGGTCAGTCGCTCTATGGAGTAGAACTCCTGGTGCTCCCAGTCGAGTTCACAGTCTGGAGTGAGGCCGTCGGCGTTGTCGTAGAGACAGCGGGCGAGGTCCGTCAGGGTGCCGTGCATGCCGGAAGCCCATGGCGTGCGGAAACGCCAGGGTGCCGGGCGATCCGCGATGCGGGATCGCCCGGCGCTGCGCCCGCGTCTCAGTGCTGGTGGTCGTCCGTGCCCTCGGTGTGCCCGGCTTCCGCCTTCACCGTGCCGTCCGTCGCCACGGTGAAGGCGGCGGTGCGGACGGTGTCCTGGTGCTTGAAGTCCAGGAAGAGCCGGTAGCTGCCGCCGCTCGGGGCGGTGGTGGTGAAGCCGATCTCCGGGCCCGGGGTGCTGGTGTCCGGGTGGACGTGCAGGTAGGCGAGGTCGCCGGCGCGCAGCGCGACCAGGTGGCCGTACGCCCCCAGGTAGGGCTGGAGGTCGGTGACCGGCCTGCCGTCCTTGCTGACGCTCAGGGTGAGCCGGCCGCTGTGCCCGGGGGTGAGGTCTCCGCCCAGGGTGACGGTGTAGCCGTCGACGGTGACGGTCCGGCCGGTCTCCGGCAGCGGGGCGGGCCGGAGGTCCCCCGCGGCGTGGAGGTCGGCGCCGAGGGTGAGGCCCTCGCTCGCCCCGGTCGGGGTGAAGTCGGCGAAGACCCGGTACTCCCCGGCGGCCGGGACGGCGGTCGGGGCGCTCCAGGTGCCGTCGGCGGCCAGCGTCGGGTGCAGGTGCTGGAAGGTGGAGAGGTCGCGCGGGGCGACGATCAGGTGCAGCTCCTTCTCGTGCTGCTGCTGGTAGGCGGTGACCGGCTTGCCGTCGGCGCCGAGGATGCGGAAGCGCAGGTCGGTGGGGGAGCCGGCGGTGACGAAGGGGTTCTCGACGCTGAGCGTGTAGCCGCGCTCGGAGACCTGGAGCCCGCCGGGCAGGTGCTCCCCGCCGGCGCCGTCGCCGGCGCCCTCCGCGTGGCCCGCGTGCTCGGAACCCTGGCCCGCGTGCTGTGAACTCTGGCCCGCCCCGGCGGCGTTGTGCCCGCCGTGCGCGGCGGTGGCGGGCTCGGGGGAGGGGCCGTTGCCGGTGGCGTGGCCGACGCCGAGGGCGAGGCCGAAGGCGGCGGCGAGTCCGGCACCGAAGGCGGTGATGCGCAGCGGGGTGTTCATGGGGGTCTCCTGGGACGTCCGAGCAAGAAGCGGGAGGCGGGAAACGGGAAGCGGGAAAGGGGTGGAACGGAAGCGGTCAGGCCCGCATGAGCCGGGCGATGGCCTGCGAGGCCTCGGCGACCTTGGCGTCCGCCTCGGCGCCGCCGCCCGCGATGGCGTCCTGGACGCAGTGGGCGAGGTGGCTGTCGAGCAGGTGCAGGGCGACGGACTGGAGGGCCTTGGTGGCGGCCGAGACCTGCGTCAGCGTGTCGAGGCAGTAGGTGTCGGTGTCGACCATCCGCTGGAGGCCGCGGATCTGGCCCTCGACGCGGCGCAGTCGGCGCAGGAGCTGGTCCTTGTCGTTGCGGTAGCCGGCCATGGGGCCCTCCTCAGGATTCCGGCGGGGGAGTGCGGGAGCGCGGGGATCGGTCGGCGGGGCGTGCGGCCCCGGGAGCTCGACACTCATGAGTGAATACCCCATGGGGGTATCACGTCAAGCGGATCCCGCAGGATCGCCGCCCTGGAAAAATACCTGCCGGGGGTATCGCTCAGGGCTTGCTCTCGATACCCCTCGGGGGTATAACTGGACGTGGCACCGCCCGATACCCCTCCTGGGTATGACGGCCCGGCCACCGAAACTACCGCAGGAACGCACCGCCGTACGACCCGCAAGGCCCCTGTACGACCGGTCCGGCCGGACAGGACGAACTGTCACGAGGAGCGACGATGACTACGCAGGCACCCGCCTCCGCGGAGGTGGAACTCTCGATCGGCGGAATGACGTGCGCGTCGTGCGCCGCCCGCATCGAGAAGAAGCTCAACCGGATGGACGGGGTCACCGCCAGCGTCAACTACGCCACCGAGAAGGCGAAGGTCTCCTTCGAGGGCGGCGTCGAGGTCGCCGACCTGATCGCCACCGTCGAGGCCACCGGCTACACCGCCGCGCTGCCCAAGCCCCCGGCCGCCGAGGGTGCCGACGGCGAGCAGGCCGAGCCGGCCGACGGGCTGGCCCCGCTGCGCCAGCGCCTGTTCACGGCGGTGGCGCTCGCGGTGCCGGTGATCGCCATGGCGATGGTGCCGGCCCTCCAGTTCGACAACTGGCAGTGGCTGTCGCTGACCCTCGCCGCCCCCGTCGTCACCTACGCCGCCTGGCCGTTCCACCGGGCCGCGTTCACCAACGCCCGGCACGGCGCCGCGACCATGGACACCCTGGTCTCGCTCGGCACCATCGCCGCGTTCCTCTGGTCGCTGTGGGCGCTGTTCTTCGGCGACGCGGGGATGCCGGGCATGCGCCACGGCTTCGAACTCACCATCGCCCGCAGCGACGGCTCGTCCAACATCTACCTGGAGGCGGCGGCCGGCGTCACCGCCTTCATCCTGGCCGGCCGCTACTTCGAGGCCCGCTCCAAGCGCACCGCCGGGGCGGCGCTGAAGGCGCTGCTGGAACTGGGCGCCAAGGACGTGACGGTGCTGCGCGGCGGCACCGAGGTGCTGATCCCGATCGCGGACCTCGCGGTGGGCGACCGCTTCGTCGTCCGGCCGGGCGAGAAGATCGCCACCGACGGCACGGTGGTCGAGGGCGCCTCGGCCGTGGACGCCTCGATGCTGACCGGCGAGTCCGTCCCGGTCGAGGTCGGGGTCGGTGACGGCGTCACCGGCGCCACCGTCAACGCGGGCGGCCGGCTGGTCGTCGAGGCCACCCGGGTCGGCGCGGACACCCAGCTGTCCCGGATGGCCAAGCTGGTCGAGGACGCCCAGAACGGCAAGGCCGCCGCCCAGCGCCTCGCCGACCGGATCTCCGCCGTCTTCGTGCCGATCGTGATCACCCTCGCGGTGGCCACCCTGGGCTACTGGCTCGGCACCGGCGAGGGCTGGACCGCCGCCTTCACCGCAGCGGTCGCCGTGCTGATCATCGCCTGCCCCTGCGCCCTGGGCCTGGCCACCCCGACCGCACTGCTGGTCGGCACCGGCCGCGGCGCCCAGCTCGGCATCCTGATCAAGGGCCCGGAGGTCCTGGAGTCCACCCGCAAGGTCGACACCATCGTCCTGGACAAGACCGGCACCGTCACCAGCGGCCAGATGACCCTGCTCGCCGTCCACACCACCGCCGACGCCACCGAGGCCGAGGTGCTGCGCCTGGCCGGCGCCCTGGAGCACGCCTCCGAGCACCCGATCGCCCGGGCGATCGCCAACGCCGCCGCCAAGGCCGGCGACCTGCCCGCCGTCGAGGGCTTCGAGAACGTCCCGGGCCTGGGCGTCCAGGGCGTGGTGGACGGCCACGCCGTGGTGGCCGGCCGCGAGGCCCTGCTGAACCAGTGGTCGCAGTACCTGCCCGAGGCGCTGGCCGAGGCCAAGGCCGCCGCCGAGGCGGCCGGCCGCACCGCGATCGCGGTCGGCTGGGACGGCGAGGCGCGGGCCGTGCTGGAGGTCGCCGACGCGGTCAAGCCGACCAGCGCCGAGGCCATCGGCAAGCTGCGGGCCCTGGGCCTGACCCCGGTGCTGCTGACCGGCGACAACCGGGCGGTGGCCGAGGCCGTCGCCGCCGAGGTCGGCATCGAGCCGGAGCACGTGATCGCCGAGGTCATGCCGCAGGACAAGGTGGAGACCGTCAAGCGGCTCCAGGCCGAGGGCAGGGCCGTGGCGATGGTCGGCGACGGCGTCAACGACGCCGCCGCGCTCGCCCAGGCCGACCTGGGCCTGGCGATGGGCACCGGCACCGACGCCGCCATCGAGGCCGGCGACCTCACCCTGGTCCGCGGCGACCTGCTGGCCGCGGTGGATGCCATCCGCCTCTCCCGCAAGACCCTCGGCACCATCAAGAGCAACCTGTTCTGGGCCTTCGGCTACAACGTGGCCGCCCTGCCGCTGGCGGCGGCCGGGATGCTCAACCCGATGATCGCGGGGGCCGCGATGGCCTTCTCCTCGGTCTTCGTGGTCGGCAACAGCCTCCGGCTGCGCCGCTTCCGCTGAAGCCCCGTCCGCCGGGGCGCGTCCGCCGGGGCGCGCCCGGGCGCTCCGGCAGCAACCATCCGAGCCATCTTCCTCCGCCGGGCCGAGGCCCCGGGACCCAGCCAGGGTTCCGGGGCCTCGGCATGCGCGCGCCGCGGGGGTGCTCCGGCGGCTCCACCGCGGCCCGCCGTCCCGGCCGTGCTCCGCCGTGCGGGGCGCCCCCGCCGTCCCGGCCGTGCTCCACCGCGCCCCCGCAGCCCCGGCCGCGTTACGCCGGTCGGATCGACTACGCCCGGGCGCCCGAGGCCCGGGCGCAGGGGGAGGAGGCGGTCGGCCTCGGAGCGCCGCGCCACGCGCGGGCGGCCGATCCCGGCCCGGGAGCTGCTGGAATCACGCAGCGTCGCGACTCCACCGGTCGGGCCGCCGAGCGACACGCCCCAGGACGGGGCAATCCGGCGTGCGGCGGAGCAGATCCCTTGTGATCGTGGGCGGGTGTGATCGTCACACTTCGAACCTCCGTGCTCACAAGGAGCGACGCAATGCGTATTCGCACCACTCTCGCCGTCACCGCCCTCGCCGCGGTAACGGTCCTCGCCGGCGCCGGGACCGCCTCCGCCGGTGGCGCCGAGGCCAACGGCGTGGCCGCCGGCTCGCCCGGTGTCCTCTCCGGCAACCTGATCCAGGTCCCGGTCAACCTGGAGGCCAACATCTGCGGGAACTCGATCGACATCATCGGGCTCCTCAACCCGGCCTTCGGCAACATCTGCATCAACGAGTAGTCCCCCGCGCGCCGGGGCCGTCCGTCACACCCGGCGGGCGGCCCCGGCGCCGTGTTCCGGCCCGGCTCGACCGGCGCACCAACGCGGGCCGTCATGGTCGGCGGATGCGTGAACCGAGGAGATGGATCCCCAGGGTGGCGCGCCGGCTCGCGCGGGGGCTGGCGGCACTGGGGCAGATGGCGGGCTACGCGCTGCCGGCCGACGGCGCAGGGACGGAGAGGACATCGGCGGGGGAAGGACCGGCGCCGGGGCACCCGGAGCGGCTGCGCCCCGATCTGCCCCTCAGCCCGGCGGAGCGGCGGCTGAGCCGTGAGCTGGGCCGTGGGGGGCCGTGAGCCGGCTCGGGAGCGGGGCGGGGAGCGGGGCCGGGAGCAGGGCCGACGGCCCGGCCCACGAGGGGACCGGCCGTCCGGCCCGGGCGCCGGGTGGACGGACCCGCGCTGAGGGCTCCCGCGCCCGGCGCCCGGGCCGTCTCGGTTGTCGCGGCAGGCCTCAGGAGGACATCGGCGAGGCCCGCGCGGGCTCGGCCGCCGACGCCGACGGCGCGACGGCCTCCCCGGCCCGGGCCCGGGCCAGCAGCGGCCCGGTCATCAGCGTCGTCACCAGGGCCATCACCACCATGGCGGTGAACATCCTGGTGTCGATCACCCCCAGCCGGTGGCCCACGTCGAGGATGACCAGTTCGGTCAGGCCCCGGGCGTTGAGCAGGATGCCGAGCACGGCCGCCTCCCGCCTGGTCGAGCCGGTCGCCAGGGCGGCGCCGACGGCACCCGCGAACTTCCCGGCGCAGGCCGCGACCAGCACCGCCGCCACGACGAGCAGGCCCCGCGGCCCGAGACCGGTCAGGTCGACGGTGAGGCCGGTCACGGCGAAGAAGGCCGGCAGCAGCAGGAGACCGGCCCGTTCGATCTGCTCCGGGACCTCGGGCGCGACGGCCTCGATCCGTTCCCGGGGCACCGCCGCGCCGAACATGAACGCCCCGAACACCGCGTCCAGCCCGATCCGGCCGGTGACCCAGGCCGTGACCAGGGTGCCGGTGACGAGCAGGGCGTGGACCCACGGCCTGCCGAGCGGGCGGCGCCGGCCCGGGGCCAGCAGCCGGGCCAGGCATGGCCGGACGACGCCGACCAGCACCAGCACCAGCACGGCGGTGTCCAGCGCCAGCCGTCCGAGCGACCACGGGTCCCCGGCCTGCACCACCGCCACCACGACGGCCAGCGCGCACCAGGCCAGGAAGTCCTGGAGGGCGGCGCACGCCAGCGACAGACTGCCGAGCGGGTCGTGCTGCATCCGCCGCTCGGCGATGATCCGGGCGAGGACGGGGAAGGCGGTGATGGACATCGCCGCGCCCAGGAACAGCGCGGGCCCGAGCCGGCCGTCGACGGCCAGCTGGGAGCGGTCGAACCAGGGGTGGAGCAGCAGGGCCAGCCCGACGCCGAGCGCGAACGGAAGGGCCACCGAACTGAGCGACACCGCCGTCACCCGGCGCCCGGCGCCCCGCAGGTGGCCGGCGTCGAAGCGCAGGCCGACGGTGAACATGAAGAGCACCAGGCCCAGTTGGGACAGCACCCGGAGGTAGGACTGGACCTCCGCGGGGAACAGGACGGCGTCCAGGTGCCCCGGCAGCAGTCCGAGCAGGCTCGGCCCGAGCGCCACCCCACCGATGATCTCGCCCATCACCACCGGCTGGCGCACCCGGTGGGCGATCCGTCCGCAGACGAAGGCGGTGGCCAGGATGACGGCGAGGGCGAGGAGCACCCCGCCCGCCGTCGAGGACTCCCCGGAGGCGGCCAGCGCCGCGCGCCCGCTCACCGCCCGGGTCCGGCGAGCAGGCCGGTGAACAGGTCGGCGCGCAGCGGGACGGGCTCGGTGCCGAAGGCGATCCGGCGCAGCATGGCGCCGTACACCGGGGTCCGGGACACCAGGGCCGCCGCGCGCGGGCGCAGGGTCGAGGAGAGCCGCCCGGTGGAGAGCATCATCCGGCTCTGGACGCGCTGGACGCGGGTGATCCGCTCGACCTCGGGGCGGCGCGCCCGTTCGTACCGGACCAGGCGGTCGGCGCGGGTGTCGCCGCTGCGGACGGCCTCGACGAGCACCGGGTGGGCCGCGACGGCGTCGCGGATGGCCAGGTTGATCCCCTGGGCGCCGATCGGGCTGTGGGTGTGGGCGCTGTCGCCGATCAGCAGCAGGCCGTCGCGCACCCAGTGGTCGGCGCTGCCGGAGAACACGTCGAGCAGCGAGAGGTCGCCGAAGCCGGTGATCTCGGCGCGGATGCGGTCGGCGTACTCCGGTGCGGCGAGGGCGAGTCGGCCGATCAGGTGGTCGATGCCGTGATCGGCGAGCTCGCGGAAGCCGCCGTGCGGGAGGGTCCAGCCGAGTTGGAGGGCGTCGGGCACGGAGCGGTAGCTGAGCACGGGGTTTCCGCCGGCCCGGAAGACCCGTACCGCGTTCGGGCGGCGGGCGTCCCGCCGGACCGGTGCGTCGAGCCGGAACCAGAGCACGTCCTGGCTGAACAGCTCCTGGCGCCGGTAGCCGATCCCGGCCAGGGTGCGGACCTTGGAGAACCGGCCGTCCGCGGCGACCACGCAGCGCGCCCGCACCACCCGGTCGGGGGAGCCGGCGGTGCCGCCCGCGACGACCCCGCGGACCGCGCCGTCCTCCTCGATCAGTGCGGTCGCCCTGGCGCCGGCGAGCTGCCGGAACCCGTCGTGGCGTTCGCACGCGGCCAGCAGCTCGGTCAGCAGGTGCCGCTGCGGCAGGCTCAGCAGGCAGTTGTACGGGCCGGGCAGGCGGCGGTAGTCGCCGTCGATGAGGATCCGCCCGTGTTCCTCCAGCAGGAACCGGTCGTGCTCGACGGCGCCGCGCTCCCGGGCCGGGGCGAGCACGCCCAGCTCGTCCAGCAGGGCCTGGCCGCCGGGTTGGAGGATCTCCCCGCGGTACGTCCGCTCCAGCGAACGGCTGCGCTCCAGCACGGTGACCCGCAGTCCGGAGCGGACCAGCAGCAGGGCGAGGGTCAGCCCGGCCGGGCCGCCCCCGACCACGCAGATGTCGGTGTCGATGTCCATGCGGCCAGACGCTAGGAGGCGTCCCTCAACGCCGGTTCGCGCCGTCTTCCGGCGCGGGCACGGGCAGGGGCGGACCGGGGCGGGCGCGGCGCGGGTGCGGCCGGGAGCGCGGGCGGCGGTGCGGCGGCGCCGGCCGGGGCTGGTGGACGGCGGCTCGAAGGGCCCGCGAAGCCGGGCCAGCACGATCTGGTTCCGGATCGACTCCCGCCCGGTCCGAGCCCGCGGGCGGGGCGGACGGACCGGACAGGAGGTCAGGGCATGGCGCCGGAGACGGACAGCGAGACCAGCAGGGGGAACAGTGGCGAGAGTTGACGACGGCCGTCGGCGCGTGGTGGTGACCGGGATCGGGGTGGTGGCACCGGGCGAGGTGGGCACGAAGGCGTTCTGGGAGCTGCTGACGGCCGGCCGCACCGCGACCCGGACGATCTCGGCCTTCGACCCGTCGCCGTTCCGCTCCCGGGTCGCCGCCGAGTGCGACTTCGACCCGGTGGCCTGCGGACTGACGCAGCGTCAGATCCGGCAGTGGGACCGGACCGCCCAGTTCGCGGTCGTCGCCGCCCGGGAGGCACTGGCGGACTCGGGCGTGGCCGGGACCAACGACCCGCCGCGCACCGGGGTGATGGCGGGCACGGCCTGCGGGATGACGATCAGCCTGGACCGGGAGTTCGCCGTGGTCAGCGACGAGGGCCGCCGGCGGCTGGTGGACGACGCGCACGGCGTGCCGTACCTCTACGACTACTTCGTCCCGTCCTCGATGGCCACCGAACTGGCCTGGCTGGTGGAGGCGGAGGGCCCGGTGGGCGTGGTGTCGACCGGTTGCACCTCGGGGATCGACGTCATCGCGCACGCCTGTGACCTGATCCGGGACGACGCGGCCGACGTCATGCTGGCCGGCGCCTCGGACGCGGCGATCTCCCCGATCACGGTGGCCTGCTTCGACGCGATCAAGGCGACCACCCCGCGCAACGACGAGCCGGAGAGCGCCTCGCGCCCGTTCGACCTGACCCGCAACGGCTTCGCCCTCGGCGAGGGGGCCGCGATGTTCGTGCTGGAGGAGCGGGAGCACGCGCTGCGGCGCGGCGCGCACGTCTACGCCGAGGTCACGGGCTACGCCGGGCGCTGCAACGCCTACAGCATGACCGGGCTGCGGGTGGACGGCAACGAGATGGCCGAGGCGATCCGGGTCGCCCTGGAGCGCAGCCGGATGAACCCCGAGGAGGTCGGCTACGTCAACGCGCACGGCTCGGCGACCAAGCAGAACGACCGGCACGAGACCGCCGCGTTCAAGAAGAGCCTCGGCGAGCACGCCCGCCGGGTGCCGATCAGCTCGATCAAGTCGATGATCGGGCACTCGCTGGGCGCGGTGTGCGCCCTGGAGTTCGCCGCCTGCGCGCTGGCCGTCGAGCACTCGGTGGTGCCGCCCACCGCCAACCTCCACGTGCCGGACCCCGCGTGCGACCTGGACTACGTGCCGCTGGTGGCGCGCGAGCAGCGGGTGCCGACGGTGCTGAGCGTGGCGAGCGGCTTCGGCGGCTTCCAGAGCGCGATCGTGCTCGCCGAGCCGGAGTGGAGCCGGGCATGACGGACGTGGTGGTGACCGGGCTCGGCGTGGTGGCACCGAACGGCTGGGGCGTGGCGGAGTACTGGGAGGCCACGCTGGCGGGCCGTTCCGGCCTCGGGCCGCTGACCCGCTTCGACTCCGCCGGGTACCGGGCGCACGTGGCCGGGGAGGTGAACTTCACCCCCGAGGAGCACCTGCCGGGGCGGCTGCTGCCGCAGACCGACCACATGACCCGGCTGGCCCTGGTCGCGGCCGAGGAGGCGCTGGCCGACGCGGGGGCCGACCCGGCGGCGATGCCGGAGTACGCGGCCGGGGTGGTGACGGCGGCCTCGGCGGGCGGCTTCGCGTTCGGGCAGAAGGAACTCCAGGCGCTGTGGAGCCGGGGCCCGGCGTACGTCAGCGCCTACCAGGCCTTCGCGTGGTTCTACCCGGTCAACACCGGGCAGATCTCCATCCGCCACGGCATGCGCGGGCCCGGTTCGGCCCTGGTGGCCGAGCAGGCGGGCGGGCTGGACGCGCTGGCCAAGGCGCGCCGGCACGTCCGCGAGGGCACCGCGCTGATGCTGGCCGGCGGCGTGGACGGCTCGCTGTGCCCGTGGTCGTGGCTCTGCCTGACCCGCAGCGGGACGGTCAGCCCGCGCCGGGAGCCGCACCGGGCCTTCCTGCCGTTCGACGCCGACGCCTCCGGCGGGGTGCCCGGGGAGGGCGGCGCGCTGCTCGTCCTGGAGGCCCCGGAGCGGGCCGCCGATCGCGGGCGCCACCGCCACTACGGGCGGATCGCCGGCTACGCGGCGACCTTCGACCCCCGGCCCGGCTCCGGCCGGCCGCCCGGGCTGCGCCGGGCGGTCGAGGCGGCGCTCGCCGACGCCGGGCTCGGCCCGTCCGACATCGACGTGGTCTTCGCCGACGCCAGCGGGGTCGCCGAACGGGACCGCGCCGAGGCCGAGGTGCTGAGCGCGGTCTTCGGTCCGCGCGGGGTGCCGGTGGCGGCGCCCAAGACGATGACGGGGCGGCTGCTGGCCGGCGGTGCCCCGCTGGACGTCGCGGCCGCGCTGCTCGCGCTGCGGGACGGCGTGGTCCCGCCGTCCGTCCACATCGACCGGCCGGCCCACCCGGACCTCGACCTGGTGCGGGACCGGCCGCGGCCGGCCCGGCTGGCCGCCGCGCTGGTCCTCGCCCGCGGCCACGGCGGCTTCAACAGCGCCCTGGTGCTGACCCGCTGACACCGCGGACCCCATCCGAACCCGACCGACCCACCGACGTGAGGAACAACCATGGCAGCGTTCACCCTTGACGACCTGATCACCGTACTGAAGGAGGCCGCCGGCACCGACGGAGGCCTCGACCGCGCGGACCTCCTGGACATGCCCTTCGCCGACCTCGGCTACGACTCGCTCGCGCTGTTCAACACCCTCAACACCATCGAGCGGGACCACGGCATCACCCTCCCGGACGAGACCGTGGTCGACGCCGAGACCCCGCGGCACCTCCTGGAGGCGGTCAACCTCGCTCTCGCCAAGGTCCGTTGAGCATGTGCGGAATCGCGGGGACGGTCGACTACGACGTCCCGCCCGAACAGCGCCGGGAACTGCTCCGGGCGATGACCGGCACCATGTCCTGCCGTGGGCCGGACGCCGAAGGGGTCTGGTCCGGCCCGTCGGCCGGCCTCGGCCACCGGCGGCTGGCGGTGATCGACCCGGAGCACGGGCAGCAGCCGATGACCGCCCGGCACGAGGGGCGCGGCGCGGTGATCACGTTCAGCGGCGAGGTCTACAACTTCCGCGAGCTGCGCGCCGAACTCACCGCGCACGGGCACCGGTTCAGGACCGCCTGTGACACCGAGGTGGTGCTCCGCGGCTACCTCCAGTGGGGCGCCGGGGTCGCGGAGCGGCTGAACGGGATGTTCGCCTTCGCGGTCTGGGACGAGCACACCGAGGAACTGCTGCTGGTCCGCGACCGGATGGGCGTCAAGCCGCTCTACTACTGGCCGACGGCCTCCGGGGTGCGGTTCGGCTCGGAGCCGAAGGCCGTGCTGGCGGACCGCGCGCTGCCCCGCCGGATCGGCGCGCGGGGCCTGTGCGAGGTGCTGGACATGGTGAAGACGCCCGAGGCGGCCGTCTTCTCCGGCCTGGCCGAGGTCCGGCCCGGCCAGCTGGTCGTGGTCGGCCGCGGCGGCGTGCGGCGCCGGACGTACTGGCGGCTGGAGGCCCGCGAGCACACCGACGACCTGCCGACGACCATCGGCACCGTCCGGGAACTGCTCGCGGACACCGTCGCCCGCCAGCTGGTCTCGGACGTGCCGCTGGGCACCCTGCTCTCGGGAGGTCTGGACTCCTCCGCGGTGACCGCGCTGGCCGCCCGGAGCGGGCCGGTGCGCTCGTTCTCGGTGGACTTCCGGGGCGCGGCCGGCGCCTTCGTCTCCGACGCCGTCCGCCGGGAGACGGACGCGCCGTACGTCCGCGACCTGGCGCGGCACGTGGGCGCCGACCACCGGGAGGTGCTGCTGGACGCCGCGGGGCTGTCCGATCCGGCGGTACGCGCCGCGGTGCTGCGGGCGACCGACCTGCCGCCCGCCTACTGGGGCGACATGTGGCCCTCGCTCCACCTGTTCTTCCGCGCCGTGCGGGAGGACGTGACGGTGGCGCTGTCCGGCGAGGCCGCGGACGAACTCTTCGGCGGCTACCGCTGGTTCCGCAACCCGCTGGCCCTGCGTGCCGGGACCTTCCCGTGGCTCACCGCGGGCTCGGCGCGCTACTTCGGCGGCAACGCGCTGTTCCGGCGGGACCTGCTGGACAAGCTGGACCTCGACGGCCACCGGGCAGCCCGCTACGCCGAGGCGATCGCCGAGGTCCCGGTGCTGGCGGGCGAGCCGGAGTCCGAGCGGCGGATGCGCGAGGTCTCGTACCTCAACCTGACCCGGTTCGTGCAGACCCTCCTCGACCGCAAGGACCGGATGAGCATGGCGGTCGGCCTGGAGGTGCGGGTGCCGTTCTGCGACCACCGGCTCGTCGAGTACGTCTTCAACACGCCGTGGGCGATGAAGAGCTTCGACGGCCGGGAGAAGAGCCTGCTGCGCGCGGCGGTGGCCGACCTGCTGCCGCGTTCGGTGGTCGAGCGGGTGAAGACCCCGTACCCGGCGACCCAGGACCCGGGCTACGAGGCCGGGCTGCGGGCCGGGCTGGCCCGGGTGCTCGACGACCGGGACGCCCCGGTGCGGCCGCTGCTGGACCGGGACCTGGCCCGGGCCGCGGCCGGCCGGGAGGCCGGCGCGGTGAGCCGGCCCTACGACCGGGGCAGCCTGGAGCTGGTGCTGGGGCTGAACTCCTGGCTCACCGAGTACGAGGTCACGCTGGACCTGTGACGGCGGCGGCGTCCGCGCCGTCGCCCGCCGACGGGGGGAGCCCCTCGGCCAGGACCGTCCGGAGGCCGCGCAGCACTCGCAGCGCGGCCTCCAGGTCGTCCGGGTCCAGTCCGTCGGCGAGGTGCTCCATCCACCGGCGCTCGGCGGGCTCGATCCGGGCCAGGGCGGCGGCCCCCTCGGAGGTGAGCGAGACCAGCGGGGCCCGCCGGTCGGCCGGGTTGGCGGCGGTGGTGACCAGGCCCTCCTCGACCAGCTTGACCACGGTCTGCTGGACGGCCTGCCGGCGCAGCCCGCGCTCGCGGGCCAGTTGGGCGGCGCTCTGCGGGCCGTCGGCGAGCAGGCCGAGGACCTGCCAGCGGGCGGAGGTGAGCCCGAAGCGCGCGGAGAGCGCGTCACCCGCGCGCAGCAGGGCGCCGTTGACGGCGAACAGTTCGGTGGTGACGCCGCTCAGGGTCTCGGCCGTGGGGGAGAGGTCGGTCATGGAGGCAGCGTAACGGCCGTCCGCTCAGGATTTCGTCAAGAACTTGTCGTTCCGCTCCGCTCGCCGCTATCGTCGACTCGACAAGACCTTGTCGATTTTGTGGGAGAACCCGGAATGGCACACGCCGCCTCACCGACCGACGGGGCCGTCACGGACCAGGCCGACGGCCCCGTCGGCTTCACGCACCGCCAGATCGTGACGGCCCTGTCGGGGCTGCTGCTGGCCGTGCTGCTCGCCGCACTCGACCAGACCATCGTCTCCACCGCGCTGCGCACCATCGGCGACCAGCTGCACGGGCAGACCGTGCAGGCGTGGGTGGTCACCGGCTACCTGGTCAGCTCCACCATCGCGATGCCGTTCTACGGCAAGCTGTCCGACATCTACGGCCGCAAGCCGCTCTACCTCGCCGCGATCGCCGTCTTCGTCGTCGGCTCGGCGGCCTGCGCGCTGGCGGACTCGATGGAGACGCTGGCGCTCGCCCGGGTGGTCCAGGGCTTCGGCGGGGCCGGGCTGATGTCGCTGCCCACGGCCGTCATCGCCGACCTCGCCCCGGTCCGCGAACGCGGGCGCTACTTCTCGTACCTGATGATGGCCTGGGTCGCGGCCAGCGTGCTCGGTCCGCTGGTCGGCGGGCTGTTCGCGGGGGCCGGCGAGATCCTCGGCGTGACCGGCTGGCGCTGGGCGTTCCTGGTCAACGTGCCGCTCGGCCTGGTGGCGCTGCTCAGCGTGCGCAGGGCGCTGGACCTGCCGCACCAGCGGGTGGACCACCCGATCGACTACCGCGGCGCGCTCAGCCTGGCGGTCTGCCTGGTGCCGCTGCTGGTCGTAGCCGAGGAGGGGCTCCACTGGGGCTGGGGCTCGGCGCGCTCGCTGGCCCTGATGGCGCTCTCGCTGGTCGGCCTCGTCGTGTTCGTGCTGGTCGAGCGGGCTCGGGGGCTGGAGGCCATGGTGCCGCTGCGGCTGTTCCGGCGCGGCGGGATCACCGCCGCCACCGCCGTCAACTTCACCATCGGGGTCGGCATCTTCGGCACCGTCTCCACGCTGCCGCTCTTCCTCCAGCTGGTGCAGGGCCGCAGCGCCACCGTCGCCGGCCTGGTGATCATCCCGGTGATGACGGGGGCGATCGTCTCCCAGACCCTCTGCGCGAAGATCATCAAGAAGTGGAACCGGTACAAGAAGGCCGCGATCGTCGGGCTCGGCTCGATGGCCGGCGCGCTGCTGGCGCTCTCCGCCACCGGCGCGGACACCCCGTTGGGGGTGATCGTGCTGATCGCGGCCTGGCTGGGTTTCGGCATCGGACTCTCGCAGACCGTCATCACCCTCGCGATCCAGAGCGCGGCGCCCAAGTCCGAGCTGGGTGTGGCCAACGCCGCCTCCGGCCTGTTCCGGCAGCTCGGCGGGACGGCCGGCGCCGCGGTCTTCATGTCGGTGCTGTTCGGCGTCGCGGCCGGCCGGCTCGGCGGGGCCGATCCCGACGAGGCCGTCCGGCAGGCGCTCTCCGACCCGGAGTCCGCGGGCGGGCTGACGGCCGCGGGCGTCGACGCCTTCGCCTCCGGCTTCGCCACCATGTTCCTGGTCGGCGGCCTGATCCTGGCGGTGGGGTTCGTGCTCACCTTCCCGCTGCGGGAGCTGCGCGACGAGGAGTGAGCGCACCCGCGCCCCCCGCTGCCGCGCCTTCCCGCCCCGAACCGCGCACCCCCGGCCGCCCCCGTGCCGGGGGTGCGCGCCCGTTCGCGCGCCCGCCCCTGGGGGCTTGACGACTGCCCGGCGGCGGCTCGAAGGCGCCCCGCGAGCATGAGGGCACCGACCCCCCGAGAGTGGAGGACCGATGCCCCCCGTACCCGTGTCCCTGCCGTTGGACCTGGCCCCCGGCCTGGTGGACGGCCCGACCTTCCTGTCCATCATGGGCGCGCTGCCCACCGGGGTGACGGTGGTGACCACCCTGGACCCGGACGGCGAGCCCTGCGGCCTCACCTGCTCCGCCGCGTGCAGCGTCTCCAAGACCCCGCCCCTGTTGCTGGTCTGCGTCAACCGGGACAGCCGGGTGCTGAAGGCCCTGCTGGAGCGCGGCGAGTTCGCGGTCAACGTGCTGCGCGGCGGCGGCGAGTCCACCTCCGCGCGGTTCGCCTCGCCGCTGAGCGACCGCTTCCGGGGCGTCCGCTGGGAGCCCGGCAGCGCCGGCGGACTGCCGGTGATGCCGGCCGACGTCGTCGCGCACGCCGAGTGCCGGGTCGCCGCCGCCGTCGAGGCCGGCGACCACACCATCGTGATCGGCGCGGTGCTGGCCGGCGGCCCCCGGCCCGAGGTGTCCAGTCCGCTGATGTACTGGCGCCGCTCCTACGCCCGCTGGCCGGTCGAGGAGGACCCCCGGACAGCCGCCCTGACCCTGGCGGCCGAGGGCTGAGCCGGGCCGGAACGGCGAGGGCCGCGTCCGGGGGACAAGCTCCCCGGACGCGGCCCTCGCCGCCCTCCGCCGCGTTACGGCCTGGCCCGCATCGCCGCCCTGACCTCCTCGGCACTGGCGGCCAGCAGCTCGCGGATCTCCGGGCGGTGGTGTTCGGTGGCCCACTCCGCGATCCGGATCATCTTGTCCGCCGTCGGGTTGATGTGGTGGGTGTCCGGGTCGTCGAAGCCCAGCGCCGGCAGCATCCAGTCCGAGGCGCGCACCCGCTGCTCCATGACCGCGGCCGCCTCCTCGGCGCTCGTGCGCCCGGCGTCCACCGCCTCGCAGAGTTCGGTGAGTTCGTCGAAGACCTCCTTGTAGAAGTCCAGCGGGCACCACAGGCCCGGGTACGGGTTGTCGTCCAGCGCCTGGCAGTACGCGTCGTCGCCGGTCTCCTTGGTCTTCGTCAGCGCGTTGAGGATGCGCTTGCCGCCGATCACGCTCGCCGACGCCCAGATCCGGAACACCGAGTTCCACAGCGGGTAGTGGGAGAAGGAGATGAAGGAGTTGTTGACCAGCTTGTCGTTCCAGTCCAGCAGGCCCTGCTCCAGCTCCTCCACGTAGCCGAAGCGCTCCACCGCGAAGTCGTCCTCGCGCAGCGCGGCCATCAGCCGCCAGGACAGCGCGTTGATGATCTCGCAGGTGTTGGACAGGCCGCGGGAGAACAGCGGGTCGATGAAGCCGGCCGCGTGCGACATCAGGCACCAGCGCTCGCCGACCGTCCGCGTCGAGGAGTACTGCATCCGGTCCGTGCGCACCCACTCGCGCACGCTGCGGGCGCCCTTCAACTGCCGTTGCACGGCGGGGAACCGCTCGACGTGGGACCAGAACTCCTGCTCGGCCGTCAGGTCGGGCCTGGCCGGGTAGACCCGCTCGTCGAGCTGGATGCCCACGCTGCACAGCGGGTTGGTGGCCGCCGCGTGGTTGTCGAACGGGATGACCCACATCCAGCCGCGCTCGAAGATGTGGTGCATCGTGCCGTCGTTCCACGGCACCGGCGGGCGCAGCTCGGCCGGGGTGTCCACGTGGTCGTCGATCGCGTCCACCCCGACCATGTGGGTGAAGATCGAGCGGGCGTGGTGCTTGAGCCGGCTGGGCTCCTCGCGCAGCCCCAACCGTCGTGCCAGCGGCGAGCGGAAGCCGCTGGCGTCGACCAGGTAGCGGGCCCGGACGGTGCTGCCGTCCGCTCCGGAGACGGTGACCCCGGCGTCGTCGAACGCGATGTCCTCCACTCGGTAGTACTGCCGGGCGTCGCAGCCGTAGCGCACCGCGGCGTGGAACATGTAGGCGTCGGTGTCCTGGCGGAAGAAGTGGGCCGCGTTGCCGACGATCGACGGGATGCGGAACTGGCTGGTCTCGCGCGGATCCGGCTCCTCGCCGTCCCGGTGGAACATGAAGCCGAAGTTGCTCTTCTGCCCGTGCGAGCTGCTGACGTGCTTCAGGACGTCCTGGAAGCTGGCCAGGTTGGCGATCTCCGGCACGCCGTACCGGTCCGAGATCAGCCGCAGGACCACCAGGGTCTGCCCGATGGTCGACTCGCCGACGGCGAACCGGGGGTGGTGCGAACCGTCCAGCAGCATGATCCGGAAGCCGTGCTTGGCGAGGATCGAGCCGAGCATCGTCCCGGACAGGCCGCTGCCGATGATGACGACGTCGTAAGGCTGGTCGCTCCGCTGCCCCTGCGTCACGTTCATTGCGAACTCCCTCGGTTTCAGGCGGACTTGACGCCGATGGCGAAGTGGTCCCGGGTGATGGTGTCGGTGCCGGTGACGCGGTCGACGGTGAAGCCGGCCTCCGTCAGGTAGTCCCGGGCCTCCTGGAGCGAGTAGGCCCCGGTCTCGTCCCGGATCATGGTGTGGTTGATCCGCTGGAGGAGGACCGCCGGGTCGCGCTCCTCGGGGTCGATCATCGCGTCGTACAGCACCACCAGACCGCCCGGGCGCACGGCCTTGTGGGCCCGGCGCAGCAGCTCCCGGCGCTCCTCGACCGGCCAGTCGGGCAGGACGTGGCCGAAGATCACCACGTCCGCCTCCGGCAGGTCGGTGGCGAAGAAGTCGCCGCCGTGGAAGACGACCCGGTCGGCGGCGCCGGTCGAGGCCACCAGTTCGTCGAACAGCGGGCGCAGGGCCGGCAGGTCGAACACCGCGCCGCTCAGGTGCGGGTGGGCGGCGGCGATCCGGGCGGCGACGTTGCCGCGCCCGCCGCCGACGTCCACGAAGGAGGTGTACCGGCTCCAGTCGATCTCGCGGGCCAGCTCGTCGGCGGTGAAGCCGTTGTGGGCGTCCATGTGCAGCATGATCTGCCGGGCCCGGTCGAGGTCCTCGTACTGCTTGGGATAGGCGAGCTGGCCCTGCGCGGCCACCTCCGACTTGGCCTTGCCGTCGCGCAGCGCGTCGGTCAGCCGCGCCCAGGCGTGGTAGTGCAGCCGGGCGTGCTGGCGGGCCGTGCCGCCCAGGTAGGTGGCGCCGGGGAGGAGGAACTCGCGGGCGAGGGCGGAGGTCCGGTAGTCGCCGTCCCGCTCCTCCAGCAGGCCGAGGCCGACCAGCGCGTCCAGGAAGTCCTTGAACAGCCGGTGCCGGACGTCCAGTTCGGCGCGGATGCGCTCGATCCCGGCGGGCTGCTCGGCGAGCAGCTCGAAGAGACCCAGCTCGACCGCGCTCTGCAGTGCCTTCGCCTGGAAGTAGGCGGTGTTGAGAGCGACGATCCGGCGCGCGCGGGCGGCGGCGCTGTCGGTGGACGAGGTCATCGTGCGTCCTTTCTACGGAGTGGGACGGGTCGGGGCCGGGCGCGGTCAGGCCGCCGCGCCGAACCAGGTGGTCGCGGCGCGGCGCAGCTCCTCGTGGCGGGCCGGGTCGCCGGCCCAGGCCACGTAGCCGTCCGGGCGGACCAGGTAGGCGGTGGCCGGCTCGGGGGCGCCCTTCTCGGCGGTCACGGTGTCGATCCGGTCCGCCCAGCCCGCCAGCGGCGAGGCGGCCGGCGCGGCCCGTCCCGGGAGCAGCAGCAGGCCGCGGGCGGCGGCGAAGCAGCCGCTGATCCGCCGCGGCCCGGTGTCGGTGAGCAGTTCGGCGTCCGGCATCCGGCGGCCGACGAGCGGGTGCTCGCCGGGGCCGTAGGCGATGTCGAAGCCGGAGAGCATGCCGGCGATGTACCGGTTGGTGTCGGGCAACGCCATCAGCTCGCGGAAGGTCTGGCGCAGCGCCTCGTACCGGGGGGCCGGGTCGATCAGGACGGCCTGGGTGCGGGTGTTGCGGACCACGCCGTCGGCGATCGGGCGGCGCTCCTCCTGGTAGCTGTCCAGCAGTTCCTCGGTGCCCCGGCCGCGCACCACGGCGGCGAGCTTCCAGCCGAGGTTGACGGCGTCCTGGAACCCGAGGTTGAGGCCCTGGCCGCCGGCCGGCAGGTGGATGTGCGCCGCGTCGCCGGCCAGCAGCACCCGGCCCCGGCGGTAGGAGTCGGCCAGCCGGGAGACGTCGGTGAGCCGGGACAGCCAGGTGACGTCGTGCATCCCGTGGTCGCCGCCGGTGTGCTCGGTCAGGGCGGCGCGCATCTCCTCCTCGGTGACCGGGGCGTTCCGGTCGGGGAAGGGCTCGTCGAACCAGGCGACCGTCGCCCGGTAGACGCCCGGCTGGTGCTGGAAGGCACCGAACCAGGACCGCCGTTCCGGGTTGACCAGGCCCACCGGGCGCATCGGGCCCAGGCCCTCGCCGCGCGGCAGCTCGCCGCTGAAGCGCATGTCGCCGATCAGCGCGTACATGTGCGGGTCCTGGCCGGTGAAGCCGATCCCGGCGGCCTTGCGGACGGTGCTGCCGCCGCCGTCGCAGCCGACCAGGTAGCGGGCCCGCAGCGGCCCCGTCCCGGTCTCCACGGTGACGCCGTCCGCGTCCTGGACGAAGCCGGTGACGGCCGAGCCGCGCACGATCCGCACGCCCAGCTCGTGGGCCCGCTCGGCGAGCAGCTCCTCGGTGCGCAGCTGCGGCACCAGGAGGACGTACGGGTGCCGGGTGTCGAACTCCTCGAACCGCATCGGCACCCCCAGGCTGGCGAAGTTGCCGCCCCGCAGGATGCCCGCGCCCTCCTTGAAGCGGTCGAGCAGCCCGCGCAGTTCGAGCAGTTCGACGGTGCGGCCCTGCATGCCCATGGCCTTGGAGTGCTTCTCCGGCTCCCGGCGCCGCTCCATCACCACCGCCCTGGCCCCGCCCAGGGCCAGTTCGCAGGCGAGCATCAGGCCGGTCGGCCCCGCTCCCGCCACCACCACATCGCAGTCCAACACGACCTCCGATCTCGGTCCGGTACGACGGGCCCCACCGTGTCAGCCGGACTTCGAGCCCGAATCCAGCGCGGACACCGGGGACGGGCCGGCGGGTGGGCCCCCGGGTGCTCGCCGGTCGGGCCCCAAGCCCGCTCTAAGCGCGCTGCCTAGCGTCGGCGGCGGCCCTGACCCCCAGACCACGAGGACTGCCATGCCCTTCACCGCGAACGAGGCCGCCTACCTGGCCTCCCAGCCGCTCGCCCGCCTGGCCACCGTGGACGGCCGCGGGCAGCCGCACGTCGTCCCGCTGGGCTTCCACCACAACACCCGGCTGGGCACCGTCGACGTCACCGGGCGCGGCATGGCCCGCAGCCTCAAGTACCGCCACGTGCAGGGGAATCCGCGGGTGTCGCTGGTGGTGGACGACGTCCTGGACGCGGAGCGCTGGATCGTCCGCGGGATCGAGATCCGGGGCACGGCGGTGGCACTGCCCACCGGCGGAAGGGAGATCCTGCCGCACGTCGACGACGAGCTGATCCGGATCACCCCGGAGCGGATCGTCTCCTGGGGCATCGACTCCGACTGCCAGGCCCCGCCGCTGGCCCGCAACGTCGGGACGGGGGAGCGGGCGTGATCGAGCGGCTGCCGAAGTTCCCCTGGGACGTCCTGTTCCCGTACCGCGCGCGGGCGGCCGCCCACCCGGACGGGCTGGTCAACCTCGCCCTGGGCGACCCGGTCGACCCGACCCCGCGGGCCGTGCGGGAGGCGCTGGCCGCCGCGTCGGACGCACCCGGCTACCCCTCCACCGAGGGGACGCCCGAGCTGCGGGCCGCGGCCGCCGCCTGGCTGCTGCGGCGCGAGGGCGTGAGCGTCGCGCCGCAGGCCGTGATCCCGGCCGTCGGCACCAAGGAGCTGATCGCCTGGCTGCCCACCATGCTGGGCCTGGGCCCCGGCGACGTGGTCCTCGCCCCCCGGCTCTCCTTCCCCACCTACGAGGTGAGCGCCCGTCTGGCCGGCGCCGCGTTCGTCCGCACGGACTCGCCGCTGGAGTACGACGGCCCGGCGCCACGGCTGCTGTGGCTGAACTCCCCGTCCAACCCCGAGGGGCGGGTACTGGGCACCGCCGAGCTGCGGGCGGTGGTCGAGTGGGCGCGCGAGCGCGGCACCCTGGTGGTCAACGACGAGTGCTACCTCGACCACGTCTGGGAGGGCGGCACCCGTTCGGTGCTGCACCCCGAGGTCAGCGGCGGCGACCACCGGGGCGTGCTGGCGGTGCACTCGCTGTCCAAGCGGGCCAACCTGGCCGGCTACCGGGCGGGCTTCGCGGCCGGCGACCCGGAGGTCGTGGCCACGCTGCTGGAGGTCCGCAAGCACGCCGGCCACATGGTGCCCGCCCCGGTGCAGGCCGCCATGGTGGCCGCGCTCGGCGACGACTCGCACCTGGCCGAGCAGCGCGGGCGCTACGCCCGGCGCAGGGAGCTGCTGCGGGGGGCGCTGGTGGACGCCGGGTTCCGGATCGAGCACTCGGCCGGCGCGCTGTTCCTCTGGGCGACCAGGGACGAGCCGTGCTGGACGACCGTCGGCGCGCTGGCCGACCGCGGCATCCTGGTGGCGCCCGGCGAGTTCTACGGCGCCGCGGCGGCCCGGCACGTCCGGGTGGCCGTCACCGAGACCGACGAGCGGGTCGGGCAGGCGGTGAAGCGGCTCGCCGAGGGCCTCTGACGCTCCGCCCCCGCCCCCTCCGCTGCCCCGCCGGCCCGCCCCGGCGGGGCAGCGCGCGTTCGGCGCGTGCCGCCGCGACGGCACGGGCGCGGCGCGCCGGCCCCCCGGAACGGCGGAACGGCCGCTGCCCCCGGACGGTTCCGGGGGCAGCGGCCGTGCGGCGGGCCGGTCAGCCCCGTGCGGGCACCACGGCCTCCACCAGGTGCAGGTAGGAGTTGACCGGACGGACCTCGGCGCCGGTCAGCCCCGCCTCCTCGACCAGCCGGACCAGGCCGTCCGCGGTGTGCTTGCGGCCGCCGACGTTGAGCAGCAGCAGCAGGTCCATCGCGGTGGTGAACTTCAGCTCGGGGCTGCCGTCCACCAGGTTCTCCACGATGACCACCCGGCTGCCCGGGGCCGCCGCCGCGACCACGTTGCGCAGCGTCAGGACGGTGCTCTCGTCGTCCCATTCCAGGATGTTCTTCAGCAGGTAGAGGTCGGCGCGCACCGGCACCTCCCGCAGGCAGTCGCCGCCCAGCAGCGTCGCCCGCCCGGCCAGCGCGCCGCCCGGCCGCAGCCGTTCGTCGGCCCCGGCCACCACCTCGGGCAGGTCCAGCAGGGTGCCGTGCAGCCCGGGGGCGCGCTCCAGCAGGGTGGCCAGCACGTGCCCCTGTCCGCCGGCGATGTCCACCACCGAGCCGACGCCGGTGAGGTCGAGCCGGTCGGCCAGGGCGAGCGCGGACAGCCGGCTGGACTGGGTCATCGCCCGGTCGAAGACGGCCGCCGACTCCGGGGAGTGGGCGTGCAGGTGCTCGAAGAAGTCCATGCCGTGCAGCCCGGGGAAGACGGCCTCGCCGGTGCGCACCGCCTCGTCGAGGTGCCCCCACAGCTCCCAGGTCCACGGCTCGGTGCCCCAGAGCACCATGTCGCGGAGGCTGCGCGGGGTGTCGGTGCGCAGCAGCCGGGAGGAGTCGGTGTGGGCGTACCGGCCGTCCGGCTGCTCGGCGAAGACACCGTGGCAGGTCAGCGCGCGCAGCAGCCGCAGCAGGGCGTCCGGGTCCGCCTTCACGGCCCGGGCCAGCTCGGCGGGGCCGGCGGGCTCCTCGCCCAGCGCGTCCGCCAGGCCCAGCCGGGCCGCGGCCCGGACCGCGGCCGCGCCGGCCGCGCTCAGCCCCAGTTCGCGCAGCCGGATCACCGACTGGGGGATGGTCTCGCCGTTCTTCGTCATGACGGTCTCCTCTCAGGCGCCGTGCCGGGCGATCAGGTCGAAGGGCGCCGGCTCGGCCTGGGCGAGGCCCATGACCCGGCCGACCCGGGAGCGGAACTCGGGCGAGCCGGTCGCCGCCCGGTGCGAGGCCGCGTCGTCCCACTCCGCGGTCTCCACGTACACCGAGGCGTCCGCGGCGGACCGGTACAGGCGGTGCGAGCGGAAGCCGGGCCGCCCGCTCATGAAGTCGCTGATCTCCCCGACGAGCTTCTCGAACTCGGCGACGTCCCCGGTGACGGTGAAGCGGTTGATGAAGGTGAACACGGTGTTCCTCCTGAGGTGGGTCGGGCGGGGTGTGATGGTCGGGACGAGGGTGGGTCAGAGCGGGCCGAACGTCCGGTCGCGCAGCTCGCGCCGCTGGACCTTGCCGGTGGCCGAGCGCGGGATGGCGTCCACCAGCCGGAGCTCGGCCAGGTGCTCGTAGTAGGGGAGGCGGGCGTTCGCGAACGCGGTGAGGACGGCCGGGTCGACGTCGTCGCCGCGCGGCACCACCAGGGCGACGGCGACGGCTCCGCTCAGCTCGTCGGGGCGGTCGAAGACCACGCAGTCGGCGACGGCCGGGTGCCGCATCAGCACCCGCTCGATCTCCGTCGGCGACACCAGCCAGTTGTCGCACTTGAAGACGTCCTTGATCCGGTCGACGACGAACAGCCGGCCCGAACCGTCGATCCGGCCGACGTCGCCGGTGCGGAACCAGCCGTCGGCGTCGGTGGGTGCTCCGGCCCCGGCGGGTCCGTCGCCGAGGTAGCCCAGCATCAGCTGGGGGCCCCTGACCTGGATCTCGCCGCGCTCGCCCACCGGCAGCACCTCGCCGGTGCGCACGTCCGTGATCCGGCAGGCCGTTCCGGCCACCGGCGGACCGCTGGAGCCGACGGTCGGCCCCTCCGGGAGGTCGAAGTGCGTCGACGGCGAGGTCTCGGCGAGGCCGTAGCCCTGGACGACCGGGACGCCGAAGTGCTCCCGCAACACGGTCGTCGTCCGGGGCGGCAGCGCCGAGCCCCCGGACAGCACCGCCCGCAGCGACGGCACCCGGAAGCCGGGCAGCCGCTCGTCCCCGGCGAGCCGGGACAGCCGCACCGGCAGGCTGTACAGGTGCGTGGCCCGCCAGGTCCGGGCCAGCGCCACCAGTGCCGCGCGGTCCTCCTCCGGGCAGAGCACCAGGGTCGCGCCCACCGCCAGCGCGGTGTCCAGGTGCATCAGGTGGAAGGAGGGCAGGTTGTCGAGCGCGACGGAGTCCGCCGTCAGCCGGTGGGCGTGCGCCGACTGGGCCGCGTTCACCAGCAGGTTGCGGTGGCTCAGCCGGACGGTCTTGGGAGCGCCGGTGGTCCCGCTGGTGAACTGGAGGCAGGCGGTCTCCACCTCCTCGCCGGGCGGGACGGCGGTGCGGCCCAGGTCGGCGAGGACGGGGGTGCCGTCGCCGGCGTCGGCGGTCACCACCAGCCGGCTCAGCAGCGGCAGCCGGGGGCGCAGCGCCAGGATCCGGCGGTGCATCCGGGGCGAGAGCACGGCCGCCCGGGCGCCGCAGGAGTTCAGGACGTGCACCAGGGTGTCGTCGGGGACGAGCGGGTTGAACATCGCGCTGGTGTTCCCGGAGCGGGAGATGCCCAGGAAGGTGACCGCGAAGTCGACGGTCAGCTCGGCGGCGATCGCGATCACCGTGCCGGGGCCGCCGAAGGCGGCGCGCAGCGCCTCGGCGCAGTCGCTCACCCGGGCGTCCAACGCGGCGTGGTCGAGCACCAGGCCGTCGGAGACCAGCGAGGGGTGGCGCGGCGCGCGCCGCGCCGCGCGGCGGAGCAGGTCGTCGATCCGGGGGCCGCCGATCAGCTCCGCGACCGTCTCCAGCGGGGGGCCGAAGGTCGTGCTGTCCCGTGGGAGGTCCACGGTGGCCTCCTCTCAGGCGGGCAGGTCGTCCCGGCGCACCCGGCGGTGGCGGACCTTCAACTCGCCGCCGACCCGCACCAGTTCGTCCTCGCAGCTACAGCTCAGGTGGACGGCGGCCGGCCCGCCCCGGGGCGTCGCGACGATCAGCGCGTAGGTCCTGGCCAGCAGCGAGCCGTCCGGCCGCTCGGCGACCTCCAGCATTCCGAGCCAGTGCCGGTGCCGGACCCCGGCCTCCGCCAGCCGCCGCGCCGCCTCCCGGGCGCCCCGCTCGATCGCCGGGCGGCCCTCCTGCGGGTGCGGGCGGGCGTTGGCCGCGAACACGCCGTCCTCGGTGAAGGTCGCGGCCCACTCGGCGACCTCGCCCTCGTCCAGGTGGCGCATCTGCCGGCCGTAGAAGTGCTGGACCTCCTCGTAGAGCGATCCGGTCATGCTGCTGGCCTCCTCGGTTCGTCGGTGGTGGGGCAGCGCCGACGCTCCCAGCCGCGCTTCGACTCCCGTTGGAGCGCCCGGCGCGCGGGACGCGCTCGAACCGCGGTCGAAGGCGGCCGGGCAGGGTCGGCGCAGAACCGCGCGGCCCGTCAGGGCCCGCGGCCCGCGAGCGAGACAGGAGATCGATGCGATGAGCACCCTGACGACCGGCGACGTCGCCCTGGTGACCGGGGCGACCAGCGGGATCGGACTGGCCAGCGCCGAACGGCTGGCCCGGCGCGGACTGCGCGTCTTCATCTGCGCCCGCACCGCGCCTTCCGTCGCCGAGACGGTCGCCGACCTGCGCGGCCGGGGCCTGGAGGTGGACGGTGCCGTGGCCGACGTGCGCTCCGGGGAGGACGTCCGGGCGGTGGTGCGGGCGGCGGTGGACCGCTTCGGCCCGATCCGGGTGCTGGTCAACAACGCCGGGCGCAACGGCGGCGGCGTCACCTCCCGGATCACCGACGAGCTGTGGCAGGACGTCCTCGACACCAACCTGACCAGCGTCTTCCGGGTCACCCGCGAGGTCCTCACCACCGGCGGCATGGAGGCGGCCGGCCACGGCCGGATCGTCACCGTCGCCTCCACCGGCGGCAAGCAGGGCGTCCCGCTCGGTGCCCCCTACTCGGCCTCCAAGGCCGGCGTCATCGGCTTCACCAAGGCGCTGGCCAAGGAACTCGCCCACACCGGCACCACCGTCAACGCGGTCTGCCCCGGCTACGTCGAGACGCCGATGGCCGTCCGGGTCCGCCAGGCGTACGCCGCGACCTGGGAGACCACCGAGGAGGACGTCCTGACGCGCTTCGAGCAGAAGATCCCGCTCGGCCGCTACTCCACCGCCGAGGAGGTGGCCGGGATGGTCGACTACCTGACCACCCCGGACGCCGCCTCGATCACCGCCCAGGCGCTCAACGTCTGCGGCGGCCTCGGCATCTACTGAACCGCCCCCGACCCCCTCGACGGAAAGGCCCTCTCCGACCATGTCCGCCACCCGGCACACCACCCACTCGATCGACGTCGACGCCCCCGCCGACACCGTCTACGCCCTCATCGCCGACGCCCCGGCCTGGCCGCGCCGCTTCGCCCCCACCCTGCACGTGGAACGCGAGGAACTCGCCCCCGGCGCCGAGCGCCTGCGCATCTGGGCGCGGGCCAACGGCGAGGTGAAGCACTGGACCTCCCGCCGCGAACTCGACCCCGGGCAGCGCCGGATCGCCTTCCGCCAGGAGGTCTCCTCGCCGCCGGTCGCCTCGATGGCGGGCGAGTGGCGGGTGACCGAGCGCTCCGGCGGGGCCACGCTCACCCTCACCCACGAGTTCGCCGCCCTGGACGACGACCCGCGGGGCCTGGACTGGATCACCGAGGCGACCGACCGCAACAGCCGCACCGAACTCGGCGACATCAAGGACCTCGCCGAACGCTGGAGCGGCCTCGCCGAGCTGGAGTTCGAGTTCGAGGACTCCGTGCTCGTCGACGCCGACCCGCGGACCGTCCACGACTTCCTCAGGGACGCCGCCGCCTGGCCCGCCCGGCTGCCCCACGTCGCCCGGCTCGACCTGCGCGAGGAGAGCGGCGGCATCCAGCACATGGCCATGGACACCCGCACCGCCGACGGCTCCGAGCACACCACCGAGTCCGTGCGGATCTGCCTGCCCGGGACGGACATCGTCTACAAGCAACTGCGCACGCCCTCCATGATGGCCGCGCACACCGGCCGCTGGACCGTCGAGCCGACCGAGCACGGCGTGCGGGTCACCTCCTGGCACGCCGTCGTCCTCAACCCGGAGGCGATCCCCGCCGTCCTCGGCCCGGACGCCACCGCCGCCACCGCCCGCCGCTTCGTCCGCGACGCCGCCGGCGGCAACAGCCGCGCCACCCTCGGCCTCGCCAAGCGGTTCGCCGAGGAGCGCCGTGGCTGACCACGCCCAGCCCGTCCTGATCGCCGGGGCGGGCCCCGTCGGCCTCACCGCCGCGCACGAACTCGCCCGGCGCGGCATCCCCGTACGGCTGGTCGACGCCGCGGCCGGACCGGCCACCAGCAGCCGGGCCCTGGCGGTGCACGCCCGCACCATGGAGGTGCTCGACCAGATGGGCACCCTCGACCGGCTGCTGCCGCTGGGCCGCCGGGTCACCCACTTCACCATGCACCGGCGTGGCCGCACCCTCATCCGGTTCGACACCAACTACCGCTCCCTGCCGACCCGTTACCCGTTCAGCCTGATGGTCGACCAGGTGGTCACCGAGCGGGTGCTGCGCGAGCGCACCGCCGAACTCGGCGTTCCCGTCGAGTGGGGCGTCGAACTCACCGCGCTGCGGCAGGAGCCGGACCGCGTGCGCGTCACCCTCCGGCACGCCGACGGGCGCACCGAGGAGGCCGGGGCACCCTGGCTGATCGGCGCCGACGGCGGCCGCAGCACCGTCCGCAAGCAGCTCGGCATGCGCCTGATCGGCGACTCCACCGAGGTCTGGCTCAACGCCGACGTCACCCTCGACGCCGACCTCCCGCCGGACAGCAACCACCTGCTGCACACCGACCCCGGCACCCTGCTGCTCGTCCCGTTCCCCGAGCCCGGCAAGTGGCGGGTGGTGGACACGGCGGACACCGACGGCGCCGAGGACCCGGAGCGCGTCCGGCGCCGCCTGGCCGGCAAGATCGGCCGGGCACTCGGCCGCCCCGTCGCCGTCACCGCCCCCACCTGGCTCTCCGTCTTCACCGTCCAGCAGCGCCAGATCACCCGGATGCGCGAGGGCCGCTGCTTCCTCGCCGGGGACGCCGCCCACGTCCACAGCCCGGCCTCCGGTCAGGGCATGAACAGCGGCATCCAGGACGCCTACAACCTGGCCTGGAAGCTCGCCGACGTGATCCGCGGGCACGCCGCCCCCGTCCTGCTCGACAGCTACGACGCCGAACGCGTCCCGACCGGGGCCGTCCTGCTCCGCTCCACCCGCACGGCCACCGCCCTGGTCTCGCTGCGCACCGCGCTCGCCCCGGCCCTGCTCACCGCGGGCACCGCGGCGCTGCGCCGGATCGCACCGCTGCGACGCAAGGTCGAGGGCCGGATGATCCGCGGCTTCTGCGGGCTCGCCCTGGCCTACCCCGACAGCCCGCTCACCCGTCCCTCCGGCGCGCCGAACGGCGGGCCCGCCCCCGGCGACCGGATCGGCTGCGACGCCCGGACGGCCGCCGACCACCCCGGCTGGTCCGCGCTCCGCGCCGAACTCACCGATCCCCGTTGGCTCCTGCTGGCCACCACACCGGACGCCGCCGGGAGCGCCCGGTACCGAGCCGAACTGGACCGGACGGTGGTGGAGTTCGGCGCCGCGGTGGCGGTCCGTACGGTCGCCGACCCGGGCGGGCCCGGCGAGCTGCCCGATCCCGACGGCCGACTGCGCCGTGAACTCGGCCTGACAGCGGGGGAGTTCCTGCTGATCCGGCCGGACGGCCACCTCGCCGCCCGGGACCGCGGACCGGACCGTTACCCCGACGTCCTGCGGGCCTGCGGCCTGCTGCCGGAAGGAGCCGCGCATGCGCGTCCTTGACCTCTCCTCGACGATCGACGCCGGTGCCTGGGAGGTGGACGGCATCACCCACCAGGTGCTCACCCCGGCCGAGGGTGCCCGGCACATGGCCGAGGGCATGCTCCGCGACCACGGCCTGGAGTTCGACGTCGCGGACCTGCCGGACGGCGAACTGCTCTCGCTGGACACCCTGACCCTGACCACCCACACCGGCACCCACGTCGACGCGCCCTCGCACTACGGCAGCAGGGCCGCGTACGGAAGGCCGCGCCACATCGACGAGCTGCCGCTGGAGTGGTTCACCGGGCCGGGCGTCCGCCTCGACCTCACCGACTGCGAGACCGGGACGATCGGCGCGGACAGGCTGCACCGGGCCTTCGAGGAGATCGGCCACCGGCCGGGCCCCGGGGAGATCGTGCTGCTGCACACCGGCGCCGACCGGCGGGCCGGGACGCCCGAGTACTTCACCCGGTTCGCCGGCCTGGACGGGGCGGCGACGAACCTCCTGCTCGACCTCGGCGTGCGACTCATCGGCACGGACGCCTTCGGCCTGGACGCTCCGTTCACGCACATGCTCGCCGAGTTCCGCCGCACCGGGGACCGCTCCGTGCTGTGGCCCGCGCACTTCGCCGGGCGGCAGCGCGAATACTGCCAGATCGAGCGGCTGGCCAATCTGGCGGCGCTGCCGGCGCCGACCGGGTTCACCGTGCAGGCCTTTCCCGTCAAGATCGCGGGCGCGGGGGCCGGATGGACGCGGGCGGTGGCCCTGCTCGACTGATTCCGCACCCGGACCGGTCCCGTCGTCGTGACCGGTTCCGCGACCTCCGGTTCCCCCACGGCCGGCCGTCAGATCCGGCCGAAGGCCCGGAGCATGTACTCCGAGCGGTCCACCGGGTTGAGGTCCGTCCGTCGCCTGCTCGGGGCCGGCCCGACCACCGGCTGGAAGCTGTGGAACCGGGTGACGAGGAGGCCCTCGCCCTGGCTCAGCCCCGGCAGCCGCTGCTCGAACTCCTGGACCGTGCGGGCCGGGATGGTCCCCTCGATCAGGCAGCTGCCGCCCTGCCCCCGGGTGGTCTCCGGGGTGGCGCCGCACTCCACCAGGTTCAGCAGGACGGTGCTGGCGTTCTCGGCCGGGACCTCCAGCTCGAAGTGGTTGACCGGCTCGTACACCTGGGTGCCCGCCTGCTTGAGGGCGTTCATCAGCACCAGCGGGGTGAGCTTGCGGAAGTCGCCCGCCGCGCTGACCGGGCTGGCGAACCCGCTGTGGGTGAGGGTGACCAGGATGTCCAGCACCTCCCAGCCGTTCAGCCCCTGCCGCAGGGTCGCCCGGACGGCCTCCTCCACCGCCTTGTGGAAGGCGTGCGGCAGCGAACCCAGCTCCACCGAGCGGCGGAAGACGACCCCCGAACCCGGCTCCCCGGGCTCCACCCGCAGGCCGACGGTGGCCCAGAAGAAGGTCTTGCTCCGGTAGTCGATCTCCTCCACCGACTCGCCGACGCCGATCGGGCGCTCGACGCAGATGATCCGGGTGCCCTCGAAGGAGACGTCCAGCTTGAAGTCGTCGGCCAGCGTCGCCGCGATGACCTCCTTCTGCACCTCGCCGTAGAGCGAGACCGCGATCTCCTGCTCCTCGTCGTCCTTGCGGACGTTGATGAACGGGTCCTGGTCGGCCAACTGGAGCAGCGCGTCGTACAGTTCGGGCATCGCGCTGGGCCGGGAGGGGCGGATCACGGTCTCCAGGCTCGGCGGGGCGAACAGGTGCTCCTCGTCCAGCCCGTCGGGGGAGCCGAGCCGGTCGCCGATCCGGACGCCCTTGAGCCCCCAGACCTTGGCGATGTCGCCCGCCCCGGCGCGCGCCTCGACGACCGCGGAACCCCGGTCGAACACCTCGACCACGGTGGTCCGGCCGGGCAGCTCGGTGACGGCGCCGTGCTGGTCGCGCCGGAACACGGACACCTTGGATCGCGGCCCGAGCGAGCCGCCGCGCAGCCGGACGTAGGCGACCTTCTCGCCCGCCCAGCCACGTTCGATCTTGAACACCGTGCCCCGGAGGGCGCCCTCCGTGCCGCCGTGATTGACCGGAAACAGTCTGGTGATCCCGTCCACCAGCGCGTCGATGCCGACGCCGGCCACCGCCGAGCCGAAGAGCACCGGGTAGAGCCTGGCCTCCCGCGCCTGCCGGGCGAGTTCCTCGGCGTAGTCCCGCGGGGTGAGGGAGGACTCGTCCTCCAGGTAGCGGGCCAGGAAGTCGTCGCCGTGCTCGGCCAGCGCCTCGGCCAGTTCGGCGGCGAAGCCGGGTTCGTCCGGCCCGACCGTCCGGGGGAACACCCGCGCGCCGGGCGTGCCGAGCCCCTCGACCCGGGTCAGCGGCACGACGTCGGGGGTGAGTTCGGCGCGGATCTCGTCCAGCAGGTCCTGATGGCGCGCGCCCATCCGGTCGATCTTGTTGACGAAGAGGATCACCGGCATGCGCAGCTTCACCAGCGTGCGCATCAGCAGCCGGGTCTGCGCCTGGACGCCCTCCACGGCGGAGATGACGAGCACCACGCCGTCGAGCACGCCGAGGGCCCGTTCCACCTCGGAGATGAAGTCCGGGTGGCCGGGGGTGTCGATGAGGTTGACCTTGACGTCGCCGACGGTGAAGGACACCACCGCGGAGCGGATGGTGATGCCGCGCTGGCGCTCCAGTTCGTGCGAGTCGGTCTGGGTGTCGCCGCGGTCGACGCTGCCGACGCGGTCGATGACGCCCGCGGTGTGCAGCAGGCGCTCGGTCAGGCTGGTCTTACCGGCGTCGACGTGGGCCAGGATTCCGATGTTCACGCTTGTCAAGACGTGTGTCCCCTAGTTCTGCGGTGTTCGTACGGATTACCGGAGCGACACGGATCTTTCGGGGCACGTCCTTCTCCTCGTGAGTCTGGCGCCTGTGGTGACCCAGTCGGGTCAACCGGCCGGAGTCTAACAGAACTTGACGCTCGACCAGCCGATCGGCGGGGGTCGTTCGGCGGGGGGTGTTTCCCTCGGGACAGGTTGTCGGCCCGTTTCGGAATTGCCGCGTGTTCCCCGGGAATTGCCCGGCTGCCACCTTGTGCGGGTTCCCCTTGAGGGCCCAGCGGAGGCCCGGATATACCTGGGCCGAGGAGAAATCCGGGCGACATCGGAGGCACCGTGAAGTTCAACATCCTGGGCCCGCTGGAAGTCCTCGACAAGGGAATTCCGTGCACCCCGAGCGCGCTGAAGGTCCGCTGGACCCTGGCGATCCTGCTCGTGAACGCGAACCGGATCGTCGACCTCGACCTCGTCATCGAGGAGATCTGGGGAAGTGACCCGCCCCGCACGGTGGTCACCACCGCGCAGACGTACATCTACCAACTGCGCAAGCTCTGCCGCCCGCTGGGCCGGGACGTCATCCTCACCAAGGCGCCCGGCTACGTGCTGCTGCTGGGCGAGGAGGAGCTCGACTCCCAGGAGTTCGAGCGGCTGCACCAGGAGGGGGACCGCCTGCTCGCCGCCGGCCGGGCCGAGCAGGCCGCGGACCGGCTGCGGCGGGCCCTGGACCTCTGGCGGGGCGCCGCGCTGGCGGACATTCCGGCGGGCAGCCTGCTGGCCGGCCACGTCGCCGTCCTGGAGGAGCTGCGGCTGCGAGCGCTGGAGAGCCGCATCCTGGCCGACCGGCAGCTCGGAAGACACCGCGAACTGGTACCGGAACTCCGGCTCCTGACGCTTCGTCATCCGTGGAACGAGTGGTACCACGAACAGCTCATGCTCGCCCTCGACGCCGCCGGGCGCCGAAGCGAGGCCCTGCACGTCTACCGGACGCTCTACCGCCGGCTCGACGAGGACCTCGGGATCTCCCCCTCCCAGCCGCTCAGGGACCTGCAGAACGAGCTGCTCAGCGGCACCGCGCCCGCACGGAGGGAGTTCCAGGCGCTCGCCGCGCGGGCGGTGGAGGACGGCCTGCGGGCCCGGTCCGCCTGAGTCCCGTGCGGCGCGCACCGGCGCCGCGCCGCGCGGCGTCCTGTCACGCGACGGCCCGGCGCCGGTCCGCCCGCCGGGACCGGTCCGCCCGCCGGGACCGGTCCGCCCGCCGGGACGGACGGCACCCGGTGGTCCGGCCCGTCGGCCGTGCCGGACCCGCGGCGATCAGGCCCGTCCGGCCGGGACCAGCAGGGACGCAGCCCTGGCCTTGTTCACGGCGTCGATCCGGGAGACCGCGTTGAGCTTCACGAAGACGTTCCTGAGGTGGCGCTTGACGGTGCCCGGCGAGATGCACAGCCGGCCCGCGATGGCCGAGTTGCTCAGCCCGTTCGCGACCAGGCCCATGACCTCCCGCTCACGGCCGGAGAGCCGGCAGCCGCGCTGTCCGGCCATCCAGCCGAGGCCGGCCCGCGAGGCCATGATGTACACCCGCTCCCGGTCCGAGGTCAGGCCCCGGACCACCGGGACCAGGCAGTCCACGGCCGCGTCCTCGGTCAGGTAGGCGCTCACCCCGGAGCCGAGGTAGGTCTCCATCTCGTCGGGCCGGTCCTGCCGGCTCAGCATGACCACCCGGGCGCCCCGGTCGAGCAACCGCTCCAGGCCCCGCTCGGTGTCGGCCACCGACTCGCCGGCCCCGTACACCACGACGTCCACTGGCTGCCCGGCCAGGACGGCGAGTGCTGCCTCCACGTTGCCGACGGCGGCGTGGAGGGTGAGGTCGCGTTCGGCCGACAGCAGGGCCTGGAGGCCGGTGCGCAGCAGGACGTTCCCCTCGATGACGAGGACGGACGGATGGTTGTTGACGAGCGGCACGGTGGACCCCCGATGGCGACATGCGCTGTTGATCGTTGAGTGGAGCGGTCTGGTCCCGCCGCGCCGCGCGGCGGGACCGGCGCTCCGAGCCCTGGTGTACGGGCGCCGGGCTGCGGAGCGCCCGGTCCGGAGCCGCCGCGCGGTGGTCCGCGCCACCGGGGCGGGAGCCGGCGGTGCGGCCGGAGCGGCCGGCGCCTCCGGGCGGGCCGGTCCGGGGGCGTCCCCCGGGCACCGGGCGGGGCGGCGTCCGGCCGGGTGCGGCGCGGGGCGCCCGCCCGCGGCGGTCGTCGCGGGGGGCCGTGTCACGGTGAAGCCGTCGGCCGATCGGGTGGCCGCGGCACGGGCCGGTGCGGCCACGCCCGTTGAGGGGCGTGGAACCTCTGGCCGGCCGGGGAAATCAGCCATGCGAAATCCTTCGGTGGTGGAGACGGGCGGGTTCCGTGCGCGACATCGGGTGTGGGGGAGGCGGCGCGGGACCGCTTCCGGACCGCCGCGCGCACAGCCGGGTGGGGGGTGTACGATCCGCCCCGCCCGGGGGGGGGGGGGGGGGGGGGGGGGGGGGGGGGGGGGGGGGGGGGGGGTGGTGTTTGTTCTGGTTGGTGGGGGAGAAAACACAAAAAAACCGCCCCCCC
>NZ_JBVITE010000013.1:0-39075 GCF_055575155.1 Kitasatospora sp. NPDC034533 | reverse complement strand
TGGGGGGGCGAGTAGATCTCGAAGATCCCCCCCCCCCCGGGGAAAACGGGGGGGGAGGAAACACCCCCCCCCCCCCCCCCAGCCAAACCCCCCCCCCCCCCCCCCCCCCCCCCCGCGGGCGGTTCGATTCGTTTCCGATCCGGACTGAGGAGAACCTAACCCGAGTCATACTTGCCGCCCAAGGGCGGTTTTTCGCCGCACGAACGTCGCTAGATCACGGGACGATCTCGTTCGCGGGGTCGCCGGCCGGATCGGTGTGAGGAAAACCGGCAAGAGAATCGCCCCCCGGTGATTGGTGACTTCGTGGCCGGGGAAAGGGAGTCGGATGCCGCCCCCTCCCCACCCGCACGACGGGTGGTGCGGCGAGCCGCCGTGTCCGCGCGGCGGGCGGCGTCCGGCCGTGACCGCGCCCGCGGCCGGGCCGGGCACCCCCGATCGGGGGTGGTGGCCGACCGGGGCGGGCATGGATCATGGGGTGCTGCCCGGCCGGCGCCGGAGGCCTTCCGGGCGTGGCCGTCCGTCCCCCGTACCGCGCCCACCCAGGAGCCAAACGTGTCGATCCCGCCGATCCCGCGCAGCTACGCCTGCGGCACCTCGGACGTCCCGCTGCTCGGCGACACCATCGGGGAGAACCTCGACCGCGCGGTGCGCGCCCACCCCGAGCGTGACGCCCTGGTCGACCGGGCCACCGCCCGCCGCTGGACGTACGCCGAACTCGCCGCCGACGTGGACGCCCTGGCCCTGGGTCTGCTGGACCTCGGGATCGCCAAGGGCGACCGGGTCGGCATCTGGGCCCCCAACTGCGCCGAATGGACGCTCACCCAGTACGCCACCGCCAAGCTCGGCGCGATCCTGGTCACCGTCAACCCGGCCTACCGCGCCCACGAGCTGGAGTACGTGCTGAACCAGGCCGGCATCCGGCTGCTGGTCGCCGCCGAGAGCTTCAAGACCTCCGACTACGCCGGGATGATCGGCGAAGTCCGGCCACGCTGCCCCGAGTTGGAGAGCGTCCTGCTGCTCGGCAGCCCCGCCTGGGACGCGGTGATCGCCGCCGGCCGACGGGCCGACGCCGCCCTGCTCGCCGAATTCGACGAACGCCGGGCCGAGTTGGCGCCGGACGACCCGATCAACATCCAGTACACCTCCGGGACGACGGGCTTCCCCAAGGGGGCGACGCTCTCGCACCACAACATCCTCAACAACGGTTATTTCGTCGGCGAGTTGCTCGACTACAGCGAGCAGGACCGGATCTGCATCCCGGTGCCCTTCTACCACTGCTTCGGCATGGTGATGGGAAACCTGGCGGCCACCTCGCACGGCGCCTGCATGGTCATTCCGGCCCCCTCCTTCGAACCCGGCGCCACCCTGGCCGCCGTCGCCGCCGAGCGCTGCACCTCGCTGTACGGCGTGCCGACCATGTTCATCGCCGAACTGGCCGACCCCGCCTTCGACAGCTACGACCTCAGCACCCTGCGCACCGGCATCATGGCCGGCTCGCCCTGTCCCAGCGAGGTGATGAAGGAGGTCATCGGACGGATGGGCATGACCCAGGTGTCCATCTGCTACGGCATGACCGAGACCTCGCCGGTCTCCACCCAGACCCGGGTCGACGACCCGGTCGAGCGGCGGGTCGCCACGGTCGGCCGGGTCGGACCCCACCTGGAGGTCAAGGTGGTCGACCCGGCCACCGGCCGTACCGTCCCGCGCGGCGAGCCCGGCGAACTGTGCACCCGCGGCTACTCCGTCATGCTCGGCTACTGGGGCGAGCCCGAGCGCACCGCCGAGGCCGTCGACGCCGCCCGCTGGATGCACACCGGGGACCTCGCCGTGATGGACGAGTCCGGCTACCTCGCCATCACCGGGCGGATCAAGGACATGGTGATCCGCGGCGGCGAGAACCTCTACCCGCGCGAGATCGAGGAGTTCCTCTACACCCACCCGGACATCCTCGACGTCCAGGTCATCGGCGTTCCCGACGCCAAGTACGGCGAGGAGCTGATGGCCTGGGTCCGGATGCGGGACGGCGCCGAGCCGCTCACCGCCGAGGCCCTCCGTGCGTACTGCGCCGGGCGGCTGGCCCACTTCAAGATCCCGCGCTACGTACACGTGGTCGACGAGTTCCCGATGACGGTCACCGGGAAGATCCGCAAGGTCGAGATGCGGGCCGAGGCCCAGCGGATCCTGGGGCTGTAGTCCCCGTTTCCGGTCTCCGCCCGGGCGAGTCCGGAGAGCGTGGGGGCCCGGGCGGCGGGAGAGTGTGATCATGCTCCTCGACGTCACAGTGGAACGCCTGATCCCCCTCCCGCCCGCCACGGTCGCCGCGTACGCGATGGACTGGCGCCACGACTCCGAGTGGACCCAGGGCATCCGCACCGCCACCCTCACCCGGGAGGCCGACGACGGCGGCTTCGGCGTGGGTGCCGAGGTCACCAGGACCGCGCGCTTCCTGGGCCGGTCCTTCACGTACGTGCTGCGCGTGGCGCGCCACGACCCGCCGACGGTGCTCGACCTGGTCTCCGTCGCCGGGCCGGTGCCCATGCGGGTCACCTACACCTTCCAGCCCACCCAGGCCGGCACCTTCGCCCGCATCCGCGTCCGGGGCGGCCCCCGGCTGGTCGCCCCGCTGATGTCCCGCCAGGTGCGCGGCGCGCTGGCGGCGGACCTGCGCACCCTGGAGGACCGGCTCACGGCCTGACCCCCGGCAGGGCGGGGCGGCGCGACCTCGGCTTCCGGGCCCCGCCCCGGCCCCCGTCGTGCCCCCGCCCTGACCTCGGCTTCCGGGCTCCGCCCCCGCCGTGCCCTCCTCACCCTGACCTCGGCTTCCGGGCCCCGCCCCGGCCCGCACCTGCCGTTCCCCTCCCTCCGGTAGGGTGCGCCGACACCACAGCAGGATCGGGAGAGGACAGGGCATGAGTTCGTCGCCGACAGCGGCCGGGCCGGAGGAGCTGCGGCGGCACCTGGGAGTGTTCGACGCCGTGGTGATCGGGCTGGGCTCGATGATCGGCGCCGGTGTCTTCGCCGCCCTCGCGCCCGCCGCCGGTGCCGCCGGGTCCGGGCTGCTGATCGGCCTGGCGCTGGCCGGCGTGGTGGCGTACTGCAACGCGACGTCCTCGGCCCGGCTGGCCGCCCGCTACCCGCAGTCCGGCGGCACCTACGTCTACGGCCGTGAGCGGCTCGGCCCCTTCTGGGGGTACCTGGCCGGCTGGGGCTTCGTCGTCGGCAAGACCGCCTCCTGCGCGGCCATGGCGCTCACCGTCGGCTCCTACGTCTGGCCCGAGCGGGCGCACGCCGTCGCGGTCGCGGCCGTGGTGGCGCTGACCGCCGTCAACTACGTCGGCGTGCAGAAGGCCGCCTGGCTGACCAGGGCGATCGTCGCCGTCGTCCTCGCGGTGCTCGCCGCCGTGGTCACCGCCTGCCTGACCAGCGGCGACGCCGACACCGGACACTGGGCCGTCGGCACGGACGCCGGCTTCCCCGGCATCCTCCAGGCCGCCGGCCTGCTGTTCTTCGCCTTCGCCGGGTACGCCCGGATCGCCACCCTCGGCGAGGAGGTCCGCGACCCTCGGCGCACCATCCCCCGCGCCATCCCGCTCGCCCTGGGGATCACCCTCGTCGTCTACGCCGCCGTCGCCCTCGCCGTCCTGGCCGTCCTCGGTCCGGACCGCCTCGCCCACACCACCGCGCCCCTGGCCGACGCCGTCCGGGCCGCCGGCGCACCGGGGCTCGCTCCGGTGGTCCGGGCCGGGGCCGCGGTCGCCGCCCTCGGCTCGCTGCTCGCCCTGATCCTCGGCGTCTCCCGCACCACCCTGGCGATGGCCCGGGACCACCACCTGCCCCACCCCCTGGCCGCCGTCCACCCCCGCTTCGGCGTCCCGCACCGCGCCGAGCTGGCCGTCGGCGCGGTGGTCGCCCTCGCCGCCGCCTTCGCCGACGTCCGCGGCGCCATCGGCTTCTCCTCCTTCGGCGTCCTCGCCTACTACGCCGTCGCCAACGCCGCCGCCTGGACCCTCACCCCCGCCGAGGGCCGCCCCCCGCGCGCCGTCCCCCTCCTCGGCACCGCCGGCTGCCTCACCCTCGCCTTCGCCCTCCCCGCCGCCTCCGTCCTCTGGGGCGCCACCGTCCTCGCCCTCGGCGCCGCCGCCTACGCCGCCCGCAACTCCCTCACCCGCCGCCCCTGAGCCCGGAACACCGACGGTCGAGACGGCCCTAAGGTGCCGTCAGCCACGCTCCGGCCAGCCGACGCATCTTCCGCAGCCCGGCCGAGGCCCCCGGCGGGCGGACCGCCAGGAACAGGTCGATCTCACGACACACACGCTCCGTGTCCTCGCGGTTTTCCGTCACCCGCGCCTTGGCGAGACGCTGTCCCAGCTCGGTGATGACGGGGTTCAGGTCGGAGCCGGTGAGATAGGCCTCAGGATCCACTGCGTTGCTCGCCGGACCCGAACCTGGCACCTCCCGTCGACGGGCCTCGGCCAGGGCTGTCTGCCAGTAGGGCAGCACGGCCAGGACGACGGCCGGCGGAGGCGCTGTCAGCACGCGCATCAGGGCCGCCGCCCGCTCCAGCGCTTCGCCGAGATCGGGCGTACTGATGCGAGCACGCCGGCGACTGAGCTCGTGCAGCAGCGAGATCAGCTCGCCCTCGGCGACAGGACCGCGCTGTTCACCGGCCCAGGCCCGGATCCGCTCGATCTCGGCCGAGTGCGCCCTGCGGGTGTCGAGCGGTAGCTGCGAATGCAGTGACTCCAGGGCCTCGGCGATCTCGATGGCGCGTGCGACGTGCCCGAGGTCCTTCGCTTGCAGGAAGTCCGTCTTCAAGCCCTGGAACTTCTTCGTCTTGTCCTCGGCCAGGGCTGCCGAGGGCCGTGCGCCCCCGTGCGGGCCTGCGCGGTCCGCGATGGCCAGGATCTGCTGTCGGTCGGATTCCGACAACGACGAGACGGACACGCCCACACGCTTCGCGAGGTGGTCCCACGTGAGTGTGTAGCCACCACGGCCGGCGGCGGCCAGCGCTTGCCGAACCTTGGCGGCCATCGCTTCGAGGTCCAAGGCTGCTCCGGGCCCCGACGACGACTGGCTCTGATTCGGCGCGGGGCGTGGTCGGACCGGTGGGGTCGGGCCGATCGCGACCGCGGTGACCCTCTTCCTCGGCGGCCGGGTGGTGAAGGGGGTGGTTATCCCGCTCTTGGTGGCCCGGCAGTGGGAGAGGTCCGCCCAGTCGACCTCGGTGCTGGAGTACTGGGTGCCGACCTGTATCGCGCGGGCCGTCCCCACGGTCTCGAACTTGATCCGCAGTGCGTATCCGCGTCGGTCCATGTCCTCGAAGGCGGCGGCCGAGGCCGCCGTTCCGAACAGCCATTCCACCTGGTCCGCGCTGGATGAGAGCTCCTCGCAGATCGACCGCCACGAGTTCACGCTGATGCCTCCCAGCTGAACTCTGACCAGATGTTTCGTCCCCTCGCTGGAGAACTCCACCGCGCTGTCCCTGCTGCCCGGCTTCCCTCTGAGCGACGCGGAAACGGGAATGCCCTCGGCCTTGAGCCACGAGGCCAGGTCCCGCTTGGCGTAGAGATGATCGGCGCTGCCGACGCCGGCGTGGCGGCGCTGGCAGCTGTTGGGAATCCCGTTCGGGTCGGGGAAATGGGCGAAGTGGCACACCCGGTCCAGATAGCGTTTGCCGGCCAACTGCTTTCCGCAGCCGCCGAGTTCCACTCCGCACCAGAAGCTGTCGGTCCGGTGCGATCGGCGAAACCGGTCGAAGTCGTCGTAGTCGGGCGGAAGGATGATCGGGGTGTCCGACCCTGGATGGCCGAGCACGGCTGTCTGCACGCTCCGGCCGTCGGCAGTACCGCTGATAGCAGCCCCCTTACCCCCGGTCTTCTCATGCAGGACCCGTCGGCCGCGATCGCTACGAGTCATCAGCCTTCCAGAGCACGGCCCGTAGCTCAAGGCCTGTGCCGCACCGCGACCACGGTGCGGACGCCCCGAGTCCGGAAACACCGACGGCCGGCGAGGGCTGTCGCCCGTCGCCGGCCGTCGAGGTCCGGGGCGGCTCAGTACCGCGCGCCCCACTCCTGGTCGGTGGAGACGACCTCGCGGCCGAGCGGCATCAGCGAGATCGGGATCATCTTGAGGTTGGCCCAGCCGAACGGGATGCCGATGACCGACAGGAACAGCGGGATGCTGGTCAGCAGGTGACCGATCGCCAGCCACCAGCCGGCGAAGATCAGCCAGATGACGTTGCCGACGCAGGACGCGGCTCCGGCGTCCGGCCGCTCGACGGTGGTCCGCCCGAACGGCCACAGGATGAAGCCGGCGATCCTGAATGAGGCGATGCCGAACGGAATGGTAATCACGAGCAGGCAGCAGATAATTCCGGCGAGCACGTAGGCAAGAGCCATCCAAATGCCGCAGAAAACCAACCAGATGACATTGAGGATGAACTTCACTGCGCTCATTCTTGGTACCTTCTCGTGACTGATGGGCTTGCGATACGACCTTGCCATGCCCGTCGGCGAGCGGGTCTACGCCCCTAGGGGACGCTCCTCAGGGACCTGTCCGGGTCGCCCTCTCGGTCGGGGAACGGGTCCCATCGAGACGCGGGGCGCCGTGACGGAGGGGCGAGGGTGTCTCGTGGCCGGACATGACGGCCCGACGGCGTGGCCAGCGTAGCTGGCGGTGAGAGGGCGGTGCCTCGGGAACCACGCTTTGGAATCGGCCGAGTGCGGACGGTGTTCAATGGATTCGGCACCGTGCCGAGACGGAAGGACACCCTCACGTGGGACGAAGGAAGCCGGGCAAGCCGCGCCGCGAGCGCGCGCCGATCGCGTACACCCTGCACCAGCTCCGGCCGCCCGGCTATGACGAGTGGATCACCCCCGCCGCCGGCGCCGGTCCCGAGCGGGGCGTCGGCGCCCCCGGGCTCAGCCTCCAGGCCGTCGACCTCGCGCGGCGGCTGGCCCGGCTGCGCCCCGCTTACGGGCCGAGGATCCCGTTGCAGGCGGCGTGGCTGGACATGGCCCTGGACCGCGGCGTCCTGCGGCTGCGCCGTCCGGATGGCGGGGTCGTGACCGTGCCCGCCGGCGAACTCGCGGGGATGCTCGGCGGTGCGGGCGAGGTGGCGGACGTGCGGAACGCGGTGCACGAGCTCCACGCCGCCGGCACGCTCCTGGTCGAGCCGGACGGCGACGAGGACACCGTGCTGCGGGTCGTCGTCGGCAAGCCCGCGAAGCCCGGCGATCCATGGCTGCTCGGCGGCGAGATCGCCGGCGACCTGGAGTCCAGGACCCGCGTCCCCGGGGACTCGCGGACCGTGGTCCACGAGGAGTGAGCCGCGCTCGCCGACCTCCGCTCCCACCTCGCGCCGGGCGGCGTCGGCACCGCCGAGGAGTGCGCCGCGTTCGACGGCGTCGGATCCCCCGAGCGCGCCCAGGAGTTCTTCGAGGCCGTCGCGGACCTGGTCGACGTGCACGGCTGCTCCAAGGATGTCCGGCCGCCCACCTCGGCGCGCGCGACCTCGACGCCGACGGCACCCCGGCAGCGTGAGGCCGGGATGGGCCAGGCCCCGCCCGGGCCCCCACCCTCGCTCGCCACCCCGGCGGACACCGGAACCTGGGCGCGTCAGAGGCCGGGACGGTCGGTGACGGTCATCGTCACGGGGGTGGGGCCGAGGGCGGCCCCCACCCCGGCGTGCGAGCCCCGCCGAGCGCCCCCCGAGGCGGTCGCGCCACCGCCCTGGGCGGCCACCGGCACGGCGAGCGCCCGCGGTCCGTGCCGGGTTCACCCGTGGGCAAGCGCCCACCCCGCCACGGACGCCCCGGCCCGCCTCTGCCGCAAGCCGCCGGTGCCCGCCGCCGACTCCGCCCGGGGCTTGCCGTGCTGCTCCCCGGCCCCGGCCGGGCCGCACACGTCGGCCCGTCTCTCCACCCGCTTGACGGGGACAAGTGTGAGTGGTTGAGTACTCACATGAAGAGCGAACGACCCCGCCGACTGTCCACCGCCGAAGACCGCCGCGAGACGGTGCTGCGCACCGCGATCGGCGCCTTCGCCGCCCGGGGCTACTGGGGTACCACCACGACCGAGGTGGCCAAGGCGGCGGGGATCTCCCAGGCGTACGTGTACCGGCTGTTCCCCAGCAAGGAACTGCTGTTCACGGCGGTCGTCGAGCACTGCTTCGTGCAGGTGCGCGCCAGCCTGGAGCGGGCGGCGGCCGACGCGGACGGCAGTTCGGCGGAGGTGGTCCTGAAGGCCATGGGTGACGCCTACGCCAGGCTGATCAGCGACAACGACCTGATGCTGATCCAGCTGCACGCGCAGGCGGCGGCCGTCTCCGAGCCGGCCGTGCGCGAGGCGGTCCGGCAGGGGTACGCCCGGCTGGTGGAGTACGTGCGCGGCGCCTCGGGCGGTTCCGAGGCCCAGGTGCAGGAGTTCTTCGCCGTGGGGATGCTGTGCCACCTCATCGTCTCCATGGGCGCCGACGAGGTGGACGCCCCTTGGACGCGGACGCTGACGGCGGGCGTCAGGCACTACTGACGCCCGGCTCCACGGCCGGGCGCGAGGGCCGGGCGTGGAGCCGAGCGCGCGGGCCGGACGTCAGGCGGGCCCGGGCGCAAGGGCGTGACGGCGGGGTTTCGACCCCGCCTTTCTTCGGGCATCGCATGTGAGTGGTTGACCACACATTGAGGAGGGGTCGTGCGGACCGCACAGTTCGTTCGAAGCCGGGGAGCGGCGCTCGCCGCTCTGGCCGGGGCGCAGTTCACCGTCATGCTCGCCACGTCGATCGTGAACGTGGCGCTGCCGCAGATCCGCTCGGGAGTGGGGCTGTCGGACGGCGGCACCACGTGGGTGGTCAACGCCTACGCCCTCGCGTTCGGCGCCCTGCTGCTGGCCGGCGGCAGAGCGGCCGACCTGCTGGGCAGACGCACCGTCCTGCTCGCGGGGCTCGCCGTGTTCGGCGCCTCCTCGCTGGCGGCGGGGCTGGCCTCCTCGCCGGCCGTGCTGATCGGGGCCCGGGCCGTGCAGGGGCTGGGCGCCGCGGCCGTCGCCCCGGCCGCGCTGGCCCTGGTGATGGACCTGTTCCCGCCCGGGCCGGGCAGGGGGCGGGCGCTGGGGGTCTGGGGCGCGGTCTCGGGGGCGGGCGGCGCGGCCGGCGTCCTGCTGGGCGGGGTGCTCACCCAGGCGTGGGGCTGGGCCTGGATCTTCCACACCGTCTCGATCGGCGCGTTCGCGGTCCTGGCCGCTGCCGCCGCCACCACGCCCCGGGCGCGGGCGACCACCGGCGGGCGGTTCGATCTGCCCGGCACCGCGGCGGTGAGCCTCGCGCTGACCGCGCTGGTCTGGGGCCTGACCACGGCCCGCCGCTCCGGCTGGAGCGACCGGCAGGTCCTCGCGGCGTTCGTCCTGGCCGCCGTGCTGCTGGCCGTGTTCGTCCTGGTGTTACGCCGCCACCCGAACCCGCTGGTGCCGCCGCGCCTGCTGCGGACCGGTCGCGTCGCGGCCGGCAACCTGCTGATGGCGCTGCTGGGGTCGGTCTGGATCGCCCTGTTCTTCTTCCTGCCGCTGTACCAGCAGCAGGTCCTCGGTTCCAGCCCGCTGGTCACCGGCATGGGTCAACTCCCGCTCGCCGGCGCCAACATGCTCGGCTCGACCCTCGCTCCCCGGATCTCCCGCCGCATCGGCGCCACCGCGACGGTGACCGCCGCGCTGCTGACGGAGGCCGCCGGACTGCTCTGGCTGTCCCGGATCGGGGCCCACGGCAGCTACGCGGCCGAGGTCCTCGGCCCCAGCCTGCTGATCGGCCTCGGGCTGAGCGTCGCCTTCGTCCAGCTGACGGCCCTGTCCGTCGAGGGCGTCCCGGCCGGGGACGCCGGACTGGCCGGAGGTCTGGTCAACACCACCCGCCAGGTCGGCGGCGCGGTCGGACTCGCGGTCCTGGCCACCCTCGCCGGCACGACCACCGCCCACGCCGCGCACCAGCCCCACCTGGAGGCCCTGACCGCCGGCTACCGCACCGCCTTCGCCGTCTCCGCGGCCGTCCTCGCCGCCACCGCGGCACTCGCCCTGCTGCTGACCCGCCGCCCCTCCGCCGCTCCGTCCGGTGGCGACGACGCCGGGACGCGGCACGCCGTACGGGTCGCCGCCCACCGCTGACCACGCACGCCAAGTCACTGACAGATCATCAATCCCTGAGGAGTGCAACCGTGTTCACCATCGACGAATCCGCACCCGTCATCGTCCGCCTGTCCGCCGTGATCGACGCCCCGCTGGAGCGCGTCTGGGCCCTGCACGCCGACATCGACGCCTGGGCGACCTGGAACGCCGACGTCGACCGGGCCCGGCTCGACGGCCCGCTCCTGCCCGGCAACTCCTTCCGCTGGCACACCCACGGCCTGGACATCACCTCCACGATCCGCGAGATCGTCCCCGGCGAGCGCCTGGTCTGGGGCGGCCCGGCCAACGGCATCGACGGAATCCACGTCTGGACCTTCCGGGAGACCGAAGACGGCCGGGTGGCCGTGCACACCGAGGAGTCCTGGGCCGGTGCCGCCGTCGAGGCGGCGGCCGAGCAGCTCGGCCCGGCCCTGGAGCAGTCCCTGACCACCTGGCTCGCCTCCCTCAAGTCCCGCGCCGAACAGAACGCCTGACCTCCCCCTCCCCGTCCCACCGAACAGAAGCGAGATTCCTGCCATGACCGCCGCCAAGCCCTACCTGATCGGCCACTACACCCCCGCCCCGGACGAGACGACCGCCACCGGCCTGACCGTCGAGGGCACCCTGCCGCCCGAACTGACCGGCCGGCTGATCCGCAACAGCCACAACCCCAAGGCCGGCGTCACCCCCTCCCACTGGTTCAAGGGCAGCGGCATGGTCCACGGCATCCGGCTGCGCGACGGACGCGCCGAGTGGTACCGCAACCGCTGGGTGCGCACCCCCGCCCTCGACGGCGCCCCCTACCTGACCGAGAACGGGCCGGACCTGACCGCGAGCACCGCCGGCACCCACGTGATCGAGCACGCCGGCCGCCTGCTGGCCCTGTGCGAGGCCAACTTCCCCTTCGAGCTCACCCGTGACCTCGACACCGTCGGCGCCTACGACTTCGACGGCAAGCTGCGCAGCGCCATGACCGCCCACCCCAAGACCGATCCGGTCACCGGCGAGCTGCACTTCTTCGGCTCCTCGCCCTTCCCCCCGTACCTGGTGTACTACGTCGCCGACGCCACCGGCACGATCACCCACAGCGTCGAAGTCCCCGGTGCCGGCGCGGCGTTGAAGCACGACTTCGCGCTCACCCGCAACCACGTGGTCTTCGTCGAGGGCACCGTCACCTTCGACCCCGCCGAGCACTCCGGCATCCCGTACTCCTGGCAGGACGCCCAGCCGGCCCGGATCGGCGTCATGCCGCGCGGTGTGTACGGCGCGGCGAAGATCCGCTGGTTCCCCATCGCACCCGGCAGCATGCTGCACGCCGCCAACGCCTACGAGGACGCCACCGGACGCATCGTGCTGGAGGGCCCCACCGTCGACCGCGAGGGCTTCCAGCTGTCCTGGAACTGGTGGGTCGGCGCCCCGGGCCATGGTGCCGAGCCCAACGCCCGTTCCTACAACCGCCGTTGGACCATCGACCTGGTCACCGGAAAGGTCGACGAGCAGACGGTCGACGACCTCGCCACCGAGTTCCCCACCCTCAACGAGGACTACCTCGGCGCCGAGCACCGCTACCAGTACGCGATCTCCTTCCCCGACCGGAACGGCCTCGGCGGCTACGGAGTCGTCAAGTACGACCGCACCACCGGCGAGCGCCGCATCCGCCAGGCCGGTGACGCCCGCCTGCCCAGCGAGGCCGTCTTCGTCCCGGCGGCCGGCGCCACCCGGGAGGACGACGGCTACCTCCTCACCGTCGTCTCCGACCTCAAGCAGGACGCCTCCCAGCTCCTCGTCCTCGACGCCTCCGGCCTCGACACCATCGCCACCGTCCACCTCCCGCGCCGCGTCACCGCCGGCATCCACGGCTCCTGGATCCCCGACGCCGACGCCGACGCCGACGCCGACGCCGACGCTGACGCCGAAACCGACACCGGTACCGCCGACGCCGACCGCAGCTGAACCCGACACTTCCGGACGGACACCGCCATGCGCACACCCACCTCCGCCAAGCTCGCCGCCGCCATCGCCGCGCTCCTCCTCGCCGCCACCGGCACCGCCTCCGCCGCCGCGTCCCCCACCGTCGCCCAGCAGACCGGCGAGGTGCGGATCGACGAGAACGCGCCGGTCATCACCCGCGACGACATCCTCGTCCACGCCCCGCTGCACACCGTCTGGAAGGTCCAGACCGACGTCGAGAACTGGCCGACCTGGCAGCCCGACGTCGTCTCCGTGGCCAAGGACACCCCCGGACGCCTGCGCCCCGGCTCCCGGTTCCGCTGGAGCACCGAGGGCCTCGACATCACCTCCACCGTCCGGCAGGTCGTGCCCGGCAAGCGCCTCGCCTGGGGCGGGCCCGCCCAGGGCATCACCGCCGTCCACGTCTGGACCTTCACGCCCACCCGTGACGGCGTCCTCGTCCACACCGAGGAGTCCTGGACCGGAGAGCCCGTCACCGCCAACCAGGCCCTCCTCCAGGCGGCCCTCGACAACTCCCTCCACCACTGGCTCGGCAACCTCAAGCGTGAGGCGGAAGCCGAAGACCGGACCGGTCGCTGACCGACGGACCGCCGAGGGCCCAGGATCTGACGAATGGTCAGGTTCGGGGCCCGTCCGTCGTCCGGGCCCGGGCGGGAGCGCGGCGCCGGCGATCGCGGGCGGCGTCCGTGAGGGTGTCCTTGCGCGGCGGGGGCGTCCTCGGCGTCGGCCTGGAGCAGCAGTTGGCGACGGCGGACGGGCCCGGGGTGAGGCCGAAGCCGAGGGCAGGCCGCTCCGGTGCGGCCCTCGTGCACTGTCCGGTGACGGGCGGGTCGACGGACGCGACCAGGTGCTGCCCGGCGCCGGTACTCGTGGACCCGCTCGCCCGGCGCGAGCCGCTGGGCGCCCTGGGCGACGACCGCCGGCACCGTGCCGGGCACGGCCGGTGTCGGCGGGTGCGGCCGGTCGACCCTTCGAGATCGGGACGCCGTCGACGGCGGTGGTCCAGTCGGGCCGGGCGTGCCGGGCCGGCGGGGTGCGGAGCTCGTCCAGGGACACACGTCCGTCGCAGCACCACCGCCCGGCACCGGTCCCGACGTCGGGAGGGCGGTGCGGGCGCGGGCCGGCCCCGCCGCCTCAGGCGGCGGCGGCCAGGTCCGCGCGGCCGAACAGCAGGGCGTAGCCGCGGGGCAGGTGGGCGAGGAGGCGGTCGGTGAGGTGGTCGTCGGTGAGGGCGGCGAGGGCGGCCAGGACGGAGGAGGCGTCCCAGCGGGCGGCGGTGAGACTGGTGCCCAGGGTGTGGGCGAGGGCCTCGACGAAGGCGGGGGCGGTGACGGGACGGGGGAGGGGGATCTGGGCGGCGAAGACGGCGCGGGCCCGTTCGGGCAGGGCGGCGGCGAGGTCGCAGCGCTCGTCGCCGGAGAGCTGGGAGCCGAGGAGGGCCAGGACGCCGTGAAGGACCCGTTCGGCTTCCTCGTCGCTGGGGTAGCGGCCGAGGTTGCGGACCTGCTGGAGGAGGTGGCGGTAGCGGGTCATGACCGTGGGGCCTTCCTTCCGGAGGCTGGCCGCCGACGGGCCGGCGGCGTGGGCGGGTGGTCAGGGTCGGGTCCCTGCGATCGGGCGGCCGAACAGCAGGTCGTAGCCGGGCGGCAGTTGGAGCAGGATGCGCCCGGTGAGGTCGTCGCCGGCGGCGTCGGCCACCGTGCTGAGGACGGCGCCGATGTCCCACGGGGCCGTGGCTTCGGTGGCGCCCTCGATCCAGGCCGCGGTCGCGCGTACGAAGCGTTCCGGGCTGAGCGGCTCGGCGGCCTGCAAGGGGTTGAGCAGGATCAGGGCCATGGTCTCCGGCAGCCGGGCGGCCAGGTCGGCGCGCACGTCGCCGATCAGGTGGGCGCCGAGCAGGGCCAGGACGACCCGGGCGGCCCGCTCGGCCTCCTGCGGGGTCTCGTACTCGCCGCGTTCCTGGACCTCCTCCAGGAACGCCTCCCATCGAAGAGTCATCGCGCTTCTCCCTCCGTCCGGGGCCGGCCCGGGCGTCGCCCGCCGGCCGGTCAGGGCTCGACGGCCAGGCGCCGGTGCAGACCCGTGAGTTTGAGCAGCCGGACGACGCGGTGCCCGGCCCCGCGCAGGACCAGGCGCCTGCCGTCGCGGTCGGCCTGGTTGCGGGCCCGGACGAGGACGCCCAGGCCGGAGCAGTCCATGAACGTCACCTCCGACAGATCGAGCACCACCTCCCGGTGCGATTCGAGTGCGGCGCCCAGAGCGCTGCGCAGGGCGGGGGCGCTGTCGATGTCGATCTCGCCGTTCGCCCGCACGACGAAGGGTGCGTGGCTCTGGCCGTTCATGGCGTTTCCGCGTCGTTGTGGGCCGGACGGTCCGGTCGAGGACGGTCGGGGCGAGGACGGTCTGGGCGAGGACGGTCTGCGGTCGGGGTGTTCCGGCCGCCCCTCGGCCGGGGGGAGGGTCAGGGGCGGCGCGTGGAACGGCATCGGGGGCGCCGGTCAGGCCTGGATCTGCTTGCGGCTTCCGCTGTGGCTGATCGCGACCTTGCGGGGCTTGGCCTTCTCGGCGACGGGGATCTTCAGGGTCAGCACGCCGGCGTCGTAGTCGGCGGTGATCCCGGAGGGGTCGAGGGTGTCGGAGAGCATGACCTGGCGGGAGAAGACGCCGAGCGGGCGCTCGGACAGCTCCCACTTCACGCCCTCGCCTTCCTGGCGCGGCCGGCGCTCGGCCTTGACGGTCACCATGTTCCGCTCGACGTCGATGTCGATCGCCTCCGGATCCACCCCGGGCAGGTCGAAGCAGATGACGTACTCGTCGCCGGCCCGGTAGGCGTCCAGCGGCATCGGCGCCGGACGCGACCAGGTGCCCGAGCTGCCCAGGAACTGCTGGGTCAGGCGGTCCAGCTCGCGGAACGGGTCAGTGCGCAGCAGCATCGTGAAACACCTCCGTTGATCGATGGGTGCCAGTGCGCTTCACCTGACACCTTTCTAGCGCGTCATCCATCCGATGACAAGTTTCGATGTCGCCTATTGGGTGACGTTGCGGGCGGGAGGTTTCGCGGAGCTGCCGAGGGGGCGGGACCGGTCAGGCCGGTGACGCGCAGGGTGAGGTTGAGGCGGCCGGAGGTGAGGCCGGTGGCGGGGTCGCCGGTGCCGGGTAGGACCTTCGGGACGGCGTGGTAGGCGAGGCGGGAGGGACCGCCGAAGACCAGCAGGTCGCCGGAGGCGAGGGTGAGGTCGGTCCAGGGGCGGTTGCGGTTCCGGGTGTTGCCGAGGCGGAAGACGCAGGAGTCGCCGATGCTGAGCGAGACCACCGGGGCGAGGGACTTCTCGTCCTTGTCCTGGTGCATGCCGAGCCGGGCGTCGGCGTCGTAGAAGTTGACCAGCGCGGCGTCGGGCGCGTAGGCGGCGCCCCGCGCGGGGTCCTGGTAGGCGTCGGCGACGGCGCGGCGGCCGAGCTCGGCGAGCCAGCCGGGGAAGGGGGCGACGCGGCGGCCGTTCACGTCGTCGGCGGTGCGGGTGTAGCGGTAGGGCTGCCAGTGCCAGCCCAGGCACACCGTCCGTACGGACATGACGCCGCCGCGCGGCAGCCGGGTGTGCCGCATCGGGACGGGCGCGGTGGCCCAGGCACGGCACGCGGCGACGAGTTCGCGCTGCCGGCCGGGGGTGAGCCAGCCGGGCAGGTGGACGGCGCCCGGGGCGATCTCGCGGCGCCGGTAGCCGGCGGGCGGCGGGCCGAACAGCGGCGGTTCGGTGCTGCTCACGCGGCGCCACCGGGGGCCGGGGGAGGGAAGGACTCGGTCCAGCCGTGATCGACGCGCCAGGTGCCGCCGTCGGCGTGAGCGCCGCGCAGGCCGTCCAGGACACCGGGCCCGGCGAGCGCGACGGCGGCCGGTTCGGCGAGGGAGGCGAAGCCGAACGTGCGCTCCGGGCGCCAGGGGGTGCTGTGGGCGAGGCGGCGGGCGAGCTGGGCCCAGCCGAGCGGGGCGGCGGCGATGACGAGGGCGTCCGGGCCGGGGTCGGTGAGGCGGTGGGCGGGGCGCAGCCAGGAGGCGGCCCGCTCGGGCCAGTCGACGGTGGTGAGCACGGTGTGGCCGGCGGTGCGCCACGCGTCGGCGAACGCGGTGGCGGCCGCGTGGGAGGCGTCGTCGCGGCTGTGGCCGATGGAGACGCCGTGCGGCGCGCGGCGGTGGCCGGTGAGCAGGCGCAGCAGGGCGGCGAGTTCGGCGGCGGTGTGGGGAGCGGGCGCCGGCAGGGGGCCGTAGGCGGTGGCGGCCGGGTCGGGGAGCAGGGGAGAGCGGGGGGTCACGTGGTGGTCCTCCGGGTCTTCCACCGCCGGTACTCCTCGGGCAGGCAGGCGGCGCAGGGCCGGTAACCGGCCGCGATCGCGGTCGCCTCGTCGGGGAAGAAGACGCGGTGGCGCGCGTAGTGGCCGGCGGCGACGGCGCGCAGGGCGCTGGGGCAGTCGAGGCGGCCGTAGCGGCGCCCGGGGCGGTGGCCGCCGAGGGTGCCGGGGGTGGGGCTGGAGTACGGGCGGTTGTCGGGTCCGGTGAGGGTGTAGGTGCGCGGCGGGGTGCTGCCGTCGGCGGGGGCGGGTGTTCCAGCGGTGGTCACGGCGGCCGTCAGGCGTCGTGGAAGACGAGGCCGAGGGCGTGGCGGCGGCCGGTGCGGACGGTGCTGACGCCGTGGCGGACGGGTGCGGCGTAGTGGCCCCGGGCGGAGGGGACGGGGCGGTCGCGGGTGGTGAAGACCAGGCCGTGGCCCTGCGGGAGGACGGTGGCGGTGCCCCGGGACTGGGCGCGGGGGCGCTGCTCGACGAGGAGGAACTCGCCGCCGGTGTAGTCGGTGCCGTGGGTGTCGAGGCCGATGACGACCTGGAGGGGGAAGACGAGGTCGCCGAAGACGTCGCGGTGCAGGGCGTTCCAGTCTCCCGGGCCGTAGCGCAGCAGGATCTGGGAGCTCTTGTCCTGGCCGGCGGCGTGGCACGCGGCGGTCCACTCGGCGAGGGTGTCGGGCCAGGGGGCGGGGCGGTGGAGCCTGTCGGCCCAGGCGCGGGCGACGGTGAGCAGGCGGGGGTAGAGGGCCTCGCGCAGGGCGGCGACGGGGTCGGGCAGGTCGTGGGTGAAGTAGCGGTACCGGCCGGAGCCGAAGCGGTGGCGGGCCATGTCGACGGTGGTGCGGAACAGTTCGGGCCGGTCGTACAGCGCGGCGATCTCCCGGCACTGGCCGGGGTCGAGCAGCCGGGGGGTCAGGGCGCAGCCGTGGGCGTCGAGTTCGGCGGTCAGCGCGCTCCAGTCGGCGGCGCGGACGGCGTCGGCCGGAGTGGTGGCGACGATGCTGGTGGCGACGGCGTTGGTGGTGTCGATGGCGGTGGTGGTCCGGGCGGTGGTCACGGGGTGTCCTCGGGTGCGGGTCGGCGGGTCGGCGGGTCGGCGGGTCGGGCGTGGGCGTGAGCGGCTGCGTGGGCGAGGAGCCGCTGCTCGACGGTGGTGCCATGCGGCAGGGGGGCCAGGGCGCGCCAGGCCGTTCGGTGCCACGTCAGGCCGTTCGGTACGGGGCGCCGCCAAGGTGCGGGCCTCGGTACCGACCATGGTGTCCGCAGGGACCGGATGGTGCTGGCGGTATTCGGACGCCACGCCCGGGCGCCGTGCGCCGTCGGACTCCACGCCCGGGCGCCGTGCGCCGTCGTCGGGCGGGCCGCCCGGAGCTCGGTCGCCGTCGCCGGCACGGTGGTGCGTCCCTCTCGCGGTGCCGGCGGGGCCTTCGGCTCCTCGCGCTGAGATCCGCCGCGCCCGACCCGCCGCGTGCCCGTGGCGGCTCCCGGACCGGTCCGCGCGGAAGAATCCTCCGGACGGACCTCACGTTCCGCCGTCCCGGGCCGTCTACGGGGTGAGGAAGAGAAGGAACGACAGGAGGAACGACCATGGACAGCACCCGGCACACCGTCGCCGGCACCCGGCTCGGCGCCATCACCCTCGTCGCCGACGGCGACGCCGTCACCGGCCTGTACTTCCGCCACCACGTCCGCCGCCCCGACCAGCGGACCTTCGGCCCCGCCGTCGACGTGGCCGGGGACCCGCTGCTCGCCGAGGCCGCCGAACAGCTCCACGACTACCTGGACCGCCGCCGCACCGGCTTCGAGCTGCCGCTGCGCACCGACGGCGACGCCTTCCAGGAGAAGGTCCGGGCCGCACTGAGGGCCATCCCCTACGGGACCACCACCACGTACGGGCGCCTGGCCGAACGACTCGGCGACCGCACCCTCGCGCAGAAGGTCGGCCGGGCCGTCGGCGCGAACCCGCTGTGCGTCATCGTGCCCTGCCACCGCGTGGTCGGCGCCGACGGCTCCCTCACCGGCTACGCGGGCGGCCTGCGACGCAAACAGGAACTCCTCGAACTCGAAGAGCGGGCCGAGGTCGCCGCCTCGCGCCTGTTCTGACCCGCCGCCACGAGGGACGCCCGTGAAACAGCCCTTCGAGAAGATCGTCACCGCGCACGGCCCCACCGTGCTCCGCGTCTGCCGGGCCGTGCTCGGCCCGCAGGACGCCGAGGACGCCTGGTCGGAGACGTTCCTGTCCGCGCTGCGCGCCTGGCCCGACCTCCCCGACGACGCCAACGTCGAGGCCTGGCTGGTGACCATCGCCCACCGCAAGGCCGTCGACGTCCACCGCGCCGCCCGACGCCGGCCGCTGCCCGTCGACGAGCTGCCCGAGCACCCCACGACCTCCGACCACCCCGCCGACGACGGCGGCCTGTGGGCCGCGGTCCGGCTCCTGCCGCCCAAACAGCGCCAGGCCGTCGCCTACCGCTACATCGTCGGTCTGCCCCACGCCGAGATCGCGCGGATCCTCGGCGGTAGCGTCGAAGCGGCCCGCAGAGCAGCCGCCGACGGGATCAGGACCCTCAGGAAGCACTACCCGAAGAACGAGGAAGAAGGAGCAGCACCATGAGCGGCGAAGCCCTCACCGCCGTGTTCTCGACCCCCGAGGACGCCGCGATCCTGGAACGGCTGCACCGGCGCCTCGAACTCCGGGCCGACGACGCCGGCCTCATCGACGTCGCCTACGCCACCGTCGACTCCCCGCTCGGCAGCCTGCTGCTCGCCGCCACCCCCAGGGGCCTGGTCCGCGTCGCCTACGCCAGCGAGGACCACGACCGCGTCCTGGACACCCTCGGCCACAGGCTCGGCCCCCGTGTCCTGCGCGCCCCGCGCCGCCTGGACGACGCCGCCCGCGAGCTCGACGAGTACTTCGCCCGCCGCCGAAAGACCTTCGACCTGCCCCTCGACCTGTCCCTCTCCCACGGGTTCCGCCGCACCGTCCAGGAGCACCTCCCCGAGATCGCCTACGGGCAGACCCGCAGCTACCGGCAGGTCGCCGAACTCGTCGGCAACCCCAAGGCCGTCCGCGCCGTCGGCACCGCCTGCGCCACCAACCCGCTGCCCGTCGTCGTCCCCTGCCACCGCGTCCTGCGCACCGACGGCACCCTCGGCGGCTACATCGGCGGCCTCGACGCCAAGACCGCCCTGCTCGACCTCGAATCCGCCGCCTGACCGCCCCCTCGCCGCCTCCGGTGTCCAGGCCGGACGCTCCCACGGCCCCGAACGCCCGGCCCGGACACCGCCGGCGCCCGGCGCGATCCCGCGTCAGGATCGCGAGCACCGCACATCAGCCGGAACCGGCCCCAGCCGGCACACCGGGCCCCGCCGGCCCGTCCAGCCGCAGTGGGGTGGGCCCGGCTCCGGGCGAACGACCGGCCACGCAACCCCGGGGTTCTGCCCGGGTGCGTGGCCGATCGTGCTTCCGGGCCGCAGAGGAGCGAGCAACGGCGGTGCGCAGGAGGGAGGTTGGCGTGCGCCGCGTCACCGACCGCCGAACCGTGCCCGCGCGCGGCAGCGGCCGTACCCCTCGGGACGCGGCCGAGAGGGGCGAGGGGAGGCCGGTCAGGCCGCGGTGTCCAGGCGGTGGCGCTGGGCGTCGTCGAGGGTGAGGTCCAAGGCGGCGAGGCTCTCGTCCAGTTGGGCGACGGAGCTGGCGCCGATGATCGGGACGGTCGGGACGGGGTGGCCGAGCAGCCAGGCGAGGACCACCTGGTTGACGGTGGCGCCGGTCTCCTCGGCGACCTCGGCCAGGGCGGTCAGCTGGGCCTTGGCCGCCGGCCACTCGTACTGCTCCGGGAGCGGGCGGTCGGGGCGGGCGTAGGAGCCGCCGAGCAGGGGGGAGTAGGCGAGCAGGGTCATCGAGGGGCGCTGGGCGAGGTGGGAGAGGAGGGCCTCGTCGGCGTGGCGCTGGATGCCGAAGTCCGCGTCGGGCCGGGGGCGCAGGTAGCTGTGGCGCTGCTGGACGCACCGGTAGCCTGGCCAGCCGCGGTCGGTGGCGAGGTCGTTGGCCGCGGTGAGCTCGGCGGCGCTGTGGTTGCTGCACCCGAGGGCGGTGACCTTGCCGGCGGCGACCAGTTCGGCGAAGGCGCCCATGGTCTCCTCGACGGGCGTGGCCGGGTCGGTCACGTGGGCGTAGTAGAGGTCGAGGCGGTCGGTGCCGAGGCGGCGCAGGCTGCCCTCGGCCGCCTCGCGCAGGGCGCGGGCGGACAGGCCCTCGATGTGCTCGGGGAAGGGGAGACCGGGCACCGGGCGGGCGCCGGCCTTGGTGGCGAGCACCAGGTCGTCGCGGTTGCCGCGGCGGGCCAGCCAGCGGCCGAGCAGTTCCTCGCTCTCGTGGCCGTTCGCACCGGGCGCCCAGAAGGCGTAGTTGTTCGAGGTGTCGATGAACGTCCCGCCGGCTTCGGTGAAGCGGTCGAGGATCGCCGTCGCGGTCTCCTCGTCGACGGTGGTGCCGAAGGTCATCGCGCCGAGACAGAGCGCGCTGGCCGACGGCCCGTCAACGCCGAGGCCGCGGTGGTGCATCGGTCTTCCCTCCAGGGGGATCGGTGGCGTCGGCCGCTCGTGGCCTGGGCGCCGGACGCGTTGCTCGCTCGGTGCCGCCCCTCAGTCTGCCAATCGCACACTCATTCGTCGTGCGTTCACCGGAAGATCTGATGATCGAGACAGGTCCTCGGGGCAGCCGCCGGTGCACGTCGAGCCGGCGGTGGCCGTCGGCGGGCGCGTTCCGACGGTCGCGTCGCGGCCCGCCGCCCCGGGCGATGGCCGCGTGTAGCGGAGGGATACCCTGTGGGGGTACACCCCAGGTGAGGCGCTGACGGGAGGCGGAGGATGGCGCGGTTGCGGCCGTTCGGTCCGTCGGTGCCGTGGGCGCCGCGCCTGTTGCTGCTCGCCGCGCTGCTGCTGGGCATCGTGACGATGCACACGCTCGGCCATCCGAGCGGCGGGCACGAGGCCGCCGGGACGCAGGCGTCCGCGACGCACGCCTCCGCGACGCACGCCTCCGCGGCGCACCCGGCGGATGCCCACCGTCACGACCCGGCCATGGCGCCGGCGGAGGCGCTTTCCGCCGTCGGCCCCGCCGTCCCCGACGGCATGGACCCGATGACGGTCTGCCTCGCCGTCCTGGCCGGCTGGACCGTGGTGCTCCTCCTCGCCGGCCCGCTGTCGAGCCGCGGCGGTGACGCCGCCGCCCGGGTACGGGCCCGGCTGCTGCGCGCCGTTCGCGCGCTGCCCCCGCCCGGAGGCGGGCGGATACTCCTCACCCGGCTTTCGGTGCTGCGTCAGTAGGCGCGCGCCCCGCCGTCCCGTGCCCGCGCCCACTCGGGAGCGCCCGCGCGTACACCCGCGCGCCCGCTCGCGCCCCGGAGCGCCCGCGCACGGAACGGCAGACGCGACGTCCCGCACACCCACACACCGCACGAGGTGCACTCCGCCATGCGCACACCCACCCGCCGTACCGTCCTCGGCGCCGCGCTCGCCGCCGCCGGAACCGGCCTGCTCGCCGCCTGCTCCTCCGGCTCCTCCGGTTCGATGGAGGGCATGGACCACGGCTCCATGAACCACGGGCCGGCGAGCGGCACGGGCAGCCCGGCCGCCGCCCCGGCCGGTTACCTGGCCCCCGACGGCCCCGAGGTCGCCGCCGCCGAGGCCAGGCGCAACCCCGGCCCGGAGCGCAAGGTCGCGCTCACCGCCACCGAGACCACCCTCGACCTCGGCGGCCGCACCGTCCGCAGCTGGGCGTACGGCGACCGCCTGCCCGGCCAGGAGGTGCGGGCCACCGCCGGCGACACCCTCGCCGTCACCCTCGCCAACCACCTGCCGCAGCCCACCTCACTGCACTGGCACGGCCTCGCGCTGCGCAACGACATGGACGGCGTGCCGGGCCTGACCCAGGCCGACGTCAGGCCCGGCGCCTCCTTCGAGTACCGCTTCGCGCTCAGCCACCCGGGCACCTACTGGTTCCACCCCCACTCCGGCGTCCAGCAGGACCGGGGCCTGTACGCCCCGCTGGTCGTCGAGGACCCCAAGGAGCCGCTGGCCTACGACAAGGAGTGGGTCGTCGTCCTGGACGACTGGGTGGACGGCGTCGACGGCAGCACTCCCGACGCCGTGCTCGCCGAACTCGCCCGGGGCATGGGCGAGATGAGCGGCATGGGCGGGATGGACCACTCGGGCGGGATGGACCACTCGGGCGGAGCCGGCCACGACATGCCGTCGATGCCGGGCCACGCCATGTCCGGGACGCCCGGCACGGCAAGCGCTCCGGGCGCCGCCGGCCCCAGCCGGATGCTGATGGGCGCCCAGAGCCCGCTGCTGGGCGGTGACGCCGGTGACGTCGCGTACCCGTTCCACCTGGTCAACGGCAAACTCCCCGCCGCCCCCGAGACCTTCACCGCCAAGCCCGGCGACCGGATCCGCATCCGGCTGGTCAACGCGGGCGGCGACACCGCCTACCGGGTCGCCCTCGGCGGCCACGAGCTGACCGTCACCCACACCGACGGCTTCCCGGTCGAACACGCCACCACCCAGGCGCTGTTGCTCGGCATGGGCGAGCGCTACGACGTGCTGGTCACCGCCAAGGACGGCGTCTTCCCGCTGACCGCGCTCGCCGAGGGCAAGAACGCCACCGCACTGGCCGTGCTGCGCACCGGCGGCGGCGCCGTGCCCGACGCCTCGGTGCGCCCGGCCGAACTGGACGGCAGGCTGCTCACCGCCGGGCAGCTCAAGGCCGACCCGAGCGTCCGGCTGCCCGCCAAGGCGCCCGACCGCACGGTGAAGCTGGAGCTCACCGGCGGTATGGCGAAGGCGGACTGGGCCTTCAACGGCCGCAGGTACGACCCGGCGCAGCGCCACCCGGTGGCGGCGGGGGAGCGGGTGCGGCTGGAGTTCCGCAACAGCACCGCGATGTGGCACCCCGTCCACCTGCACGGCCACAGCTTCGCGCTGCCCGGCGACGGACCGCGCAAGGACACCGCGATCGTGCTCCCGGGCACCACCCTGGCCGTCGACTTCGACGCCGACAACCCGGGCCTGTGGATGGTGCACTGCCACAACGTCTACCACGCGGAGACCGGCATGATGACCGTCCTCGGCTACCGGGCCTGATCCCCGGCTCCCCCCCCCCCGAGCGAGAGTTCCGGGAATTCCACCCCGGATGAACCCCCGGACGAACCTTCGGGCGGGCCCCGGACACCCCGGGGAGGAGCCCGGACGGACCTCGGGAGAACCCGGGGCGAACGCCGGGAGGAGCCCGGGCCGCGCTGCCGGCCCGGGCTCCTCCCGTCCCCGGCACCCGGCGACCCGTACCGTGCCACCCGCGCCGACCTGCGCGGCAATGACGTTTTCTTAACGCGGGCCGATAGCGGATCCTTGACGCCCGTCGCATAGCCTGTCGCACTGCCGTCGCCCGACGGCGTTTTTACGGGGTCTTTAAACAAGAGGTGCAAGGTGGTTTCGTCGGGTTCGACGGAGACGACGGAGGCGGACGCGCCGTCGGCACGAATACGCCTCCGCAGCTGGCTGCTGGAGGACGTGACCGCGGCCAAGCCCGCCCGGCGGCCGGCGGCGGGGGACGCCTCGGGGGCAGCCTCGGAGGACGCCGCGCGGACGCCGTCCGAGGAAGCGGCGGCGGGGGACGCGGCGGCGCACGGCGCCCACGCCAGGCAGCGCTGGTGGCGGGTGATGTGCCTGACCGGCCTGGACTACTTCTCGACGCTCGGCTACCAGCCGGGCATCGCCGCCCTCGCCGCGGGCGTGCTGTCCCCCATCGCCACCATCGTGCTGGTGGTGGTCACACTGCTGGGCGCGCTGCCGGTCTACCGGCGGGTGGCCAAGGAGAGCCCGCACGGCGAGGGCTCGATCGCGATGCTGGAGCGGCTGCTGTCGTTCTGGAAGGGCAAGCTGTTCGTCCTCGCCCTGCTCGGCTTCGCGGCCACGGACTTCCTGATCACCATCACGCTGTCCGCCGCCGACGCGAGCGCGCACCTCGTGGAGAACCCGCACCTGGCGAGCTTCCTCGGCGACAAGCAGGTGCTGATCACGCTGGTCCTGGTGGCGCTGCTCGGCGGGGTCTTCCTCAAGGGCTTCAGCGAGGCGATCGGCCTGGCCGTCGTGCTGGTGGGCGTCTACCTGACGCTGAACGTGGTCGTGGTGGCCGTCGGCCTCTGGAAGATCGTCGAGGCGCCGCACGTGGTCACCGACTGGACGGACGCGCTGACCGCCCAGCACGGCAACCCGGTCCTGATGGTCGGCGTGGCCCTGGTGACCTTCCCGAAGCTGGCGCTCGGCCTGTCCGGTTTCGAGACCGGCGTCGCCGTGATGCCGCACATCAAGGGCGACCCGACCGACACCGAGGCCGACCCGGCCGGCCGGATCCGCGGCGCCCGCAAGCTGCTGACCACGTCCGCCGTGATCATGAGCTGCTTCCTGATCGCCACCAGCTTCATCACCACGCTGCTCATCCCGGCCGACCAGTTCAAGTCCGGCGGCTCCGCCAACGGCCGTGCCCTGGCGTACCTGGCGCACGAGTACCTGGGCGGCGCCTTCGGCAGCGTCTACGACCTCTCCACCATCGCGATCCTCTGGTTCGCCGGCGCCTCCGCGATGGCGGGCATGCTCAACCTGCTGCCCCGCTACCTGCCCCGCTACGGCATGGCCCCGCACTGGGCGCGCGCCGTGCGGCCGATGGTGATCGTGCTGACCCTGATCGGCTTCCTGGTCACCTGGATCTTCGACGCCGACGTGGACGCCCAGGGCGGTGCGTACGCGACCGGCGTGCTGGTGCTGATCAGCTCCGCCGCCATCGCGGTGACCATCGCCGCCTACCGCAAGCGCGAGCGCGGCTGGACCATCGGCTTCGCGGTGATCTCGGCGATCTTCCTCTACACCACCGTGCTGAACGTGCTGGAGCGGCCGGACGGCCTGAAGATCGGCGCCTGCTTCATCGCCGGCATCATCCTGGTCTCGCTGCTCTCCCGGCTGCGCCGCGCCTTCGAGCTGCGCGTCACGAGCGTGGCGCTGGACGAGGTGGCGGAACGTTTCATCAGGGACTACGCGCACCGCCCGCTGCGGCTGATCGCCAACGAACCGAACCGCCGTGACGTCGCCGAGTACCGCGACAAGATCCGCCAGATCCGCGCCGACAACGACATCCCCGGCGAGGACGACCTGGTCTTCGTCGAGGTGACCGTCCGCGACGCCTCCGACTTCGAGGCCGAGCTGACCGTGCGCGGCGAGGTGCTGCACGGCCGCTACCGGGTGCTCACCCTGGAGAGCTCCAGCATCCCGAACGCGCTCGCCGCGCTGGCGCTGAACGTCCGGGACCGCACCGGGCAGCAGCCGCACCTCTACTTCGAGTGGACCGAGGGCAGTCCGTTCGCCCAGTTCCTGCGGTTCTTCCTGTTCGGGCAGGGCGAGGTGGCGCCGGTCACCCGCGAGGTGCTGCGCGAGGCCGAGCCGGACCGGGCGCGCCGCCCGAGGGTCCACGTCGGCTGACCGCCGCCCCGGCCCCGACGGCCCGTCCGTGCCCCTTGGGTGGGCGGGCGGGCCGTCGGTGGGCTCGGTGCGCGTCGGCGTGTCTCGCGCGGACGGTGGACCGCCGCCCGCGCTGGGGACGGCGCGGGCGGCGGCGGGGGAGGGGGTGGTGGGGTCAGGACGGAAGGTCGAGGACCTGGCCGGGCAGGATCAGGTTCGGGTCCTCGCCGATGGTGTCGCGGTTGAGGTCGTAGAGCGCGGGCCAACCGCCTGCGATGTCCAGGCGCTCGGCGAGGTCGTCCAGGGTGTCGTTCTTCCGGACGGTCCAGGTGCCGTCCTCCTCGTCCGAGACGGGCGCGGGGTGGTGGACGGCGTGGTGGGAACCGGTGTGGTGGGCGGCCGGAGGAGGCGGGGCGGTCTCGCGGCCCCGGCCCTGGCCGTGGGCGGCGCGGGCGCCGCAGGCGGGCCAGGGGGAGAGCCCCCGGCGACCGGCGAGGCGCTCGGCGACGGCGATCTGCTGCTCGCGGGTGGCGAGGTCGGCGCGCGGGGCGTAGTCGAGGCCGCCGTTCTCGCGCCAGGTGGACTGGTCGAACTGGAGACCGCCGTAGTAGCCGTTGCCGGTGTTGATGCGCCAGTTTCCGCTGCTTTCGCAGTCCGCCACGCGGTCCCAGTCGTACGAGCCGCCGTCCGCCCTTCCGGGGTCGGACCCGCCGTCGCGGCCTGGTGGCGCGGCGTGGGCCGCCGGGGCGGCGGCGAGGGCCACGGTCAGGGCGCAGAGCGCGGTCGGGACGATGCGGCGCAGATGGGGGGCGGTGGGAGGCATGGGCGGCTCTCAAGCTGGGGGACAGGACTGGCGTCGTCCGTGGACGGCGCACACCCACCCATGCACGCCGGTCCCGGCGAACCGGCGCCGACACGTCCGACAGGTCACCCGGGCGGCGGCCCGGTACCACCCCGGCGGCCCGCGGCCGATCGGCCGTCACCCTCGTCATCCGCCCCCGGCGCCCGCCGACCGGGCCGACCGGCGGTCGCGGAACGCGCTGGGCGCACGGCACACGCGGGGGCCGTGCGCGAGCGGACGGACTGCGGCCGGAGTACGGGCGAGTACGGACCGGGCGCGTCGGAGGGCCGGTGGCTGCTTTGGCCAGTCTGGCTGATGGTGAGTCAACTACTTGGACGGGCCTTGAGGTTCAGAACACCCAGGCCGCCGGAAGGTGTGCGTCGGCGGCCACTCTCCGTGCGCGGCCGTCGGGGCGAGCCGTCCGGAGCCAGTGGGGTGGAGAGCAGTCGCATCGCGTCGTTCACCGGGACGCAGTACTCGGCGCCGGCGCCCTACGACCGCTTCGCCCTGTGCCGGGGCCACGGCTCTTCCCGCTCGCTCTCTCGTCAACTGGCCCACGGCGCAAGGAAATCGAAAGCCGAACTCGGTCACGTCGGACCCCTTGTCAAAGGTTAGGGAAGTTTCCTAACTTGATGTCATGTCCGAGACCGAGACTCCCCGTCCCTCCCGGCGTGACCTCCTCCGAGCCGGCACGGCGGGCGGAGCGGCCCTCGCGGCGGGCGGCCTCCTGCTGCCCGGCACCGCTCTGGCCGCCCCGACTCTCCCCGCCAGCCCGACCGTCCTCGCCACCCCGACCCTCCCCGCGTCCCGCGGCGAGCGGACCGCCGGGTCCGCGCTGCGGCCCTTCGGCCGACACCTCGCCTTCGGGGCCGACCCCTCCCGCCAGGTCGTCGTCTCGTGGCAGGTGCCGGACGCGGTGACCGCCCCCTTCGTCCGGCTCGGCGCCCAGCCCGGCGACTTCGGCGCCCCGATCGCCGCCGAGGTCCGCACCCTGGTCAGCAAGCTCTCCTGGCAGCACCCGGTCGAGGACCAGCCCCTGGTCAAGCCGACCACCGTCACCCAGTACTACCTGCACGCGCAGCTGGACCAGCTGATCCCGGACACCACCTACTACTACGTCGTGGGCCACCAGGGCTACGACCCGGCCGGGCAGGGTGCCCGGCTCGGCGAGGTGGCGAGCTTCCGCACCGCGCCCGCTCCCGGCCGCGGTGCCGGGTTCACCTTCACGGCCTTCGGTGACCAGGGCATCGGCTACAACGCGGCCGCCACCGGCAATCTGATCGCCGGCCTCGACCCCGCCTTCCACCTCCACATGGGTGACCTCTCGTACGCCAACGCCGGGGGCAGCGGCAAGACCAGCGACGCGTACGACGCCCGGCTGTGGGACTCCTTCTTCGTGCAGAACGACCCCGTCGCCTCCCGGACCCCGTGGATGCCGGCGATCGGCAACCACGAGATGGAGCCGTGGTACGGGGCCGACGGCTACGGGGGCATGCGCGCCCGGTTCACGACTCCCGACAACGCCTGGAACCAGTCCACCGGCATCTACTCCTGGCGGTACCAGAACGTCGGCCTGATCAGCCTCGACGGCAACGACGTCTGCTACAACACCCCGGCCAACCTCGACCACACCAAGGGCAGGCAGAAGAAGTGGCTGGAGGCCCGGCTCGCCGCGCTCCGTGCCGACCCCGGCATCGACTTCATCGTCGTCTACCTGCACCAGTGCACCTACTCCACCTGCCACGACAACGGAGCCGAACTCGGCGCGCAGCAGGACTGGGCCCCCTTGTTCGACCGGTTCCAGGTGGACCTGGTGCTCAGCGGCCACAACCACGTCTACGAGCGGACCGATCCCATCCGGGCCGGCAAGGCCACCCGCAAGGTCGCCTCCGGCGACACCGTGGACCCGGTGAAGGACGGCACCACCTACGTCGTCGCGGGCGGCGGTGGCGGCGGCCTCTACTCCTTCCCGGCCGCCGACACCTATCTCGGGCACGAGACCGCCAACGACAAGCCCGTGCCCATGGTGGTCTCCGACCGGAGCGGGCACAGCCAGACCGTCAAGGTCACCTGGTCCAGGGTCCGCTACACCGGCTACTGCCTGGTCGCGGTCGACGTGACCCCCGCCGCCGGTGGCCGGCCCGCCCGGCTGGAGGTGCGATCGCTCACCGAGGACGGCACGGCGGTGGACCGGGTCACCGTGCAGCGGGGCTGACGGCACCCGGCGGAGCGTCACGACACGCGGCCGGCGGCGTCACGGAACGGCTGCCGGGCCGCGAGACCGGCGCGGGGCCCGTCGCTCTGCCGGGTTCCTTCGCGTGCGCTCGGGAATCCTCCGCCGCCGGGGGCGGTTGCAGTCGACGGCCCACGAACGGCGGTGCGGTTCGGCGCGGGCCCGTGACGGTTGGCCATGGGAGGACGAACGAACGTGAAGATCGGCGACATCGAGGTTCTGGCGGTCATGGACGGGGTGGGCAGCGAGGTCGCCGCCGAGATCCTCACGCGCCCCGGCGTTGAGGACCCGTGGGCCTGTCACGACCACCAGCGGGGCGCGGACGGGAGCCTCGCCCTTCCCCTGGGCGGCTTCCTCGTGCGCAGCGGGGAGCGGACCGTCCTGGTCGACGCCGGAGTGGGGCCGTTCGACGACGGCAAGTACCGCGGGGGCCGGCTGCTCGACTCGCTCGCCGCCCAGGGCGTCACCCCCGACGACGTGACCGATGTGCTCTTCACCCATCTGCACTTCGATCACATCGGCTGGGCGGCCGTCGACGGCCGGCCCGTCTTCCCCCGTGCCACCTACCGCGCCCACCGCGCCGACTGGGAGCACTTCGTGACGGGCGACGCCGCCCGGCCCGAGGCGGTTGAGAAGCTCACCCCGATCGGCGGCCAACTGGAGCTGTTCGACGGAGACTTCACCCCCGCTCCCGGTGTCGACGCCCTCCACCTGCCCGGCCACACCCCCGGTACGACGGTGTACGTGGTCTCCTCCGGCGGTCGCCGGGCGCTGCTGCTGGGGGACGTGGCCCACTCGGTGGTCCAGTTCAGCGAGCGCGACTGGCAGGTCATCTGGGACGTCGACCCCGCCGCCGCCTCCGCCGTGCGCAACCGCATCGCCGACGAGGCCGCCGACACGGACGACCTGCTGGTCGCCGCCCACTTCCCCGGCATGCGGTTCGGCCGCATCATCGCCGGGGACGGCGAGCGGCGGTTCGTCGCCGTCTGACGGGTCGTCCCTCCGTGGCCGCCGTGTCCCGGGAGCCCCTGCGCAGGAAGTCGGCCGGCCCGACTTCCTGCGCGGGGGCGGGGGCGGGTGGGGGTGGGGGTACGGGTACGCGAGCTTCCCCGTACGGCCTACGCTGACGGGCATGGACTGGCTCGATCGGGTGGCGCGGCTGAAGCGTTGGACGAAGGGCGGCGTGCGCGCGCCGCACAAGCCGTTGCTGCTGCTGTACGCGCTGGGCAGCTACCAGCAGGACGCCGAGGGCGAACTGCGGTACAGCGCGGTGGAGGAGGAGCTGAAGCGGCTGCTGGCCGAGTACGGGCCGAGGAACCCGACGACGCCCGCGTACCCGTTCCACCACCTGGTCAGCGACGGGGTGTGGGAGGTCCGGACCGATGCGGGGCCGGGGAGCCCCGGCAGCGGGATCGGGGTGCTCCGGTCGAGCGGCGCCACCGGCCGGCTCGCGCCCGGGCTGCGGGAGGCGCTCGGCGAGGAGCCGGCGCTGCTGGGTCGGATGGCCCGGGTGCTGCTGGACGCGCACTTCCCGGTGTCGCTGCACGCCGACCTCTGCGAGGCGGTGGGCCTCGACCTGGAGCAGGCCGAGACGGCGGCCGTGAGTGGGGCCGAGCTGGCGGCCCGGCGGCAGCGGGACCGGCGGATGCGTGAACTGATACTCACCGCCTACGAGTTCCAGTGCGCGTTCTGCGGCTACGACGGCGCCCTCGGGGCGAGCTCGGTCGGGCTGGAGGCCGCGCACGTGCGGTGGTGGTCGCACGAGGGACCGGACGAGGTCGACAACGGGCTGTGCCTGTGCTCGCTGCACCACAAGCTGTTCGACAAGGGGGTGCTGGGGCTGGGGGAGGGGCACCGCATCCTGGTCTCCGACCGCTTCGTCGGGCGCAGCGAGGCCAGCCGGCAGCACGTCCTCGCGCTCAACGGGCGCGTGGTCATCGGCCCGCAGCCGGGCCGCCCGCCGGTCGCGGACCGGCACCGGGAGTGGCACACGCAGCAGGTCTTTCACGGCGAGCCGCGCGAGCTGGTGCTCCAGGCGTAGGGGGCACCTGGCTGGTGGTCAGGCGGCTTCGGCGCGGTCCGTGGTGGCGGTGGCCGGCTGCGCGAGCCAGATCAGCCGGGCGGTGATGCCCGGCTGGCGGGAGAAGTGGTGGACTGCTCGCTCGGGCGAGGTGAGGGTCATGCGTACTCCCCCGCCGATGTCGATCACGTGGGTCGGTCCCTCATCGTCGGTGAGCCCCCAGGCCGCGACCCACCCGTCAGTGCCGTCGCCGCACACCTGGACGATGGCGAAGAGCCGGGGCGCGGTGTCGAGCACGAGCCCGCACAACTCCTGGTCGAAGATCGTGTCGGCGGACGGCCGAGGCGTGGCAGGGCGGGGATTTTGCGAGGACGCAGCGGTCATGGAAGTCTCCTACGTGAAGGGGAGTTGGACGCGGCGTTGCCATCGCCACAGGCAGCGATCCGTCCTGACGCAGGATCAAAAATAGCCAGCCGGTAGTATGTAGTCCACCGCTCTTGGGGGATTCATGACGTCTCTACCCCAAAGAGTGAACGGCGTCGGCCACGGTCGGCGAGGGAAGGAAACAGCGGATGCCGCCCAGCAAGATCCCGCCGAGCATCCGGCAGCGGCGACTCGGTGCGGAGCTGCGCCGGTTGCGCGAGCAGGCAGGACTGTCGGTCACGCGCGCTGGGGAGTTGCACGGCACGACACAGTCCCGCATCAGCAACATCGAATCCGGTGGATACCCGGTGAGCGCGGACCGGGTGCGGGCCCTGGCTCGCCTCTACGGTTGCGCGGACGATGCCCTGATCGAGGCGCTGACCCGCATGACCGGCGGCCGTGCGAGGGGTTGGTGGGAGGCGTATCGCGAGATCCTTCCGGCCGGGGCGCTTGACCTGGCGGAAGTCGAGCATCATGCGCGATCGATGCGAATCGCCTCAGTGGTTCACATCCCTGGCCTTCTCCAGACTGCTGAACATGCTCGCGCGCTCTTCCGCGACGTAGTCCCACCCTTGTCGCCACCTGAGGTGGAACACCTCGTATCCCATCGCATCAAGCGGCAGTCAGTGCTTTACGGCGAGCAGCCGATTCCTCTGTCGGCCATAGTCCATGAGACCGCCTTGCGCATGGGATTCGGAGGTCCGGAAGTTGCCCGTGATCAGCTGAACTACCTACTGACCATGAGCGAGCATCCTCATATCGACCTGCGGGTGATCCCGTTCGGCACCGGTAGCTACCCCAGTTCCGGAGCCGGAATCGTGTACATCCACGCAGAGGTCGCGCGGTTGGACACTGTCCAGGTCGATGGGGACCGATTCGAGTTCATTGACGCTGAGCCGCAGCTGATCAAGTATCGAGCCGTGTTGGACCGGTTGGAGGCGAGTGCGCTCAAGCCAGGCGCGTCCCGTGATGTCATCCGCCGTATCGCCCGAAGCACGTGAGACGGGAACACCATGACCCCACAGAGCTGGCAGAAGTCCTCATTCAGCGGTGACACCGCTAATTGCGTCTACGTCGCGGCGGTACCCGACGGCACCGTCGCGATCCGCGAGAGTGATGAACCCGACGTCATCCTCACCACGCAGCCCGACGAACTCCGTTCCTTCCTGCGCGCCGTCAAGGCCGGGGAGTTCGACCATCTGACGGCGTAGGCCGTCTCCCTGATCCCGAAGGGCCCGCCGGGCTGGCGGGCCCTCCAGCCGTCCACATGGTCGGCGGCCTGTTCGGCATGCTCGCCCCGCGCTGCTGCGGACGCGCCGGGTGGTGGCGCGGGTCGAGCGGCTGCCGGCCTTCATCGGTGCGTGAGAAGTCGGACGGGTCGACTTCTCACGCGACCCGTCGAGCGGACTCGGGCCGCCGGCCGCAGCGCCATCGCCGCCCCGGGGTCGTCGGAGCGCCGCAGCATCAGCCGGGGGAGGGCCGGGTGGGCGCCCAGCGGAGCACTGGTCCAAGTGGCCAGGGGAGAGGAGGTGGCCGGCGAGGGCCACCTCGGGATGCCCGGCCGCCAGGAGGTCCATGACCGCATGATGCGGCGTGGGGGGCGCCGCGAGGGGGCGGGGGTGACCGGGCGGCCGACAAGGACGCGTCCGGGTGGAGGCAATGACGGCTGTGGCGGCGGTGACGGGGCCTCGGGTCTGGCCTCGGCCGGGGCTCCGGGCCGGCCGGGATCCCGTTCGGACGGCCCGGCGCGCGGGCGTCCGGTGAGGCGGTTAGCGTCGGCCGCAAACAGGTCCTCGCATCCGGAGGTTCGCAGTGCAGCGGTGGATCACTCTGACGGTACTCACCTCGGCCCTCACCGGCCTGACCGGCGTCACCGGCGCCGCCGTGCCCGCCTGGGCGGACGACGACCAGTCCGCCACCGCCGTCGCCCTCGGCGAGGCGGCCAGGATCGACTCCAACGCCGGCGGCCGGGTCCGGGTGGACGTCGCGTACGTGTGCACCAACGGGGAGGACTCGCGTTCGCTCACCGTGTCGGTGGAACAGAAGAACCCGGAGGACGCCAACGCCACCGCCTTCGGCTCCAGCCGGACGGCGGAAGCGGACATCGTCTGTGACGGGACGCCGCAGACCCGGGAGGTCATCGTCCAGTCCAAGACCTACAACTGGCTCCCGGACGTCGACGCCATCCTGACCGCCACCATCTCCAACATCGGCGCCGCTCCGCCGGCGGCCGCCGACGCCAAGCGGATCACCCTGGCCGCCGCTGAGTGATGCGCCCCTTCGTCCGGGCCGTCGCCCTGACGTTGCTGCTCGCAGCCGGTCCCGCCCTGACCGGCTGCGTCAGCGCGTTCATGGTGCCGGGCCCGGGGGAGACCAGCAGCCCCACCGTTCTGCCGCCGTCGGAGCCGCCGACCCCCGTCGCGCCGCCCAGCCCCTTCGCGGGGACGGTGGCGGTCCGTGACTTCGCCTTCGACCCGGCCGACTTCACCGCCGGCCCGGGCGCGGTGGTGACCGTGACCAACACCGGCACCACCGCCCACACCCTCACCGCCAAGGACGGCGGCTTCGACACCGGCCCGATCGCCCCGGGGGCCAGTGCTTCCCTGACCGCGCCGATCCGGCCGGGGGCGTACTCGTACCGGTGCGGCTTCCACCACTTCATGCGCGGCATCCTGACCGTGGCGTGAGGGGCGATCGCCCCACGCTCGTGTCCCGCACCTGGGGAGAGCACGGGGGCGGCCGACGGTACGACGTCGGGGAGCTGATCCGCGACGCCCTGGCCCGGGTTCCCGTGGCCGAACCCGCCTGAGCACCGAATTCACCCGTGAACAGGGCTGCTGCGACGCGCCTCATTGTTCTACAGTTCTGTAGAACAACACGGGGCGACGATCGGGGACGAGCATGGACGGGCCGCTTCGGCTGCCGCAGCAGGATCGGGCGGACTTCGAGACGGAGCTGGGGCGCGCGCTCGCCGCTCCGCAGGTGCGGGAGGCGCTGCGGGCCGGCGGGGACGAGGCCCGGGGGGTCGAGCGGTTGCGGCGGGCGGCGCGGGAGAACGCGGCGTTCGTGCTGGCCGCGGCGGCGCCGGAGTACGAGCGGTACGCGGCGCTGCGGGCCGACGCGGACGCGGTGGCGCGGCTGCCGGTGGACGCCCCGCCCCGGGAGCGGGCGTCGGGGTGGTGGGGAGTGCTGGGGCTGGTCGTGCCGGTCATCGCGGTGGCGGCGGCGGTGGCCTTCCTGGTGCTGGGCTGGCTGCTCGGGCTGGTCGAGGACCTGGAGGTGCTGTCGCGGGCGCTGCTGGACGCCGGTTGGGTGTCGATCGGGGCGGGGGCGGTGAGCCTGCTGGTGGGCGGGCTGGGGCTGCTGGGGACGGCCCGGGCGAGGGGGCCGGAGGCCGGGGAAGCGGCGGACGGGCCGGGCGAGTTGGTGCTGGCGCGCGACGCCTGGCGACTGGCGTTGGCGCAGCGCGGGCTGGTGCCGTACCTGGTGGCGCAGGCGAACGCGGTGGACGGCCGACGGCGCTGACGGGGCCCGGTCGGGCCCCGTCAGGCCTGGTCGAGTCTCGCCGCGCGGGCGGCGTCGACCAGGAGTTGGGCGGCCTCCGGGGGAATGGACAGGCGGCGGGCGATCCAGGGCGCCGGGCGGCCGGCCCGGGCGAGCATCCAGGCGGAGTACAGGTGGCCGAGCTGGGGCGCGTTCTCGGCGAGCAGCAGGGGCCGTACGGCCTCCATCGGGAAGCCTTCGAGGGCGCGGGCGCTGTACTCGCGGCCGTTGGGGCCGGGCGGGGGCAGCGGGAGCGGGCGGCGCAGGTCGAGCCAGCGGCTGAGCAGCACGGCGCCGACCACCAGCAGGCCGGTGCCGGAGGCGCCGATCAGGATGCCGCCGATGACCGGGCGGTCCTCCTCCTCGGCCATGCCCAGCGCGATCTCCTCCAGGACGAGCAGGCCGAGCACGGTGAGCAGGGCCGCGGCCTCGGCGGGGCGCGGGTGGGTCCGGGACGTCGTCATGCGGAACCTCTTCCTCGGCAGGGTGGCCGGGGGTTTCGGATGGGCGCGGCGATTCACCTTCCGTACAACGGCGGTGGCCGTGCCCGGGGCACGCGGCACGGCTCAGGCGGCGTAATCGCCGATCTGAGTTGACGATGCGTCAAGTACGTGATGTGGGCGGCTGGTTGACCACATTCCGGAGGGTGTGGGCCGCGCCTCCTTCCGGTCGGTCGCGCCTGGGTGGTGCGATTCTCGACGGGGTGGGCGCCCGGGCGCCGGCGGGCGTCGGGACCCTCGGTCAGCATAGCCCGGGCATGCCAAGCTCGACAGGCTTGTCGAAGGCGCGGGAGCAGGCCGGCCGGGCGCGACACCGAGGGGTACCGCGCTGGTCACCCTGAGTGCGGGTGCCGGTCACCCGGGCGACGATCGCCCGGACAGCGGTGCACCGGTCACCTGTGCGTCGGTCACCCGGTGCACTGGTCACCTGTGCGCCGGTCATCCGGGCGACGATCGTCCGGGCGCTGGTCCACAGTGGTAGGGGAGGCCGGGACCGATGGGACTCACCAGTCACAAGCTGCTGGCGCTGATGGCACTGCTCGCGGTGCTCACGGTGCTCGGCACGCTGTGGGTGTGGCCCCGGCTGGCCGTCCGGAGCTGGCCCGCGGTGTTCCTGCGGCTCGGCACCATCGCCGTCACCCAACTGGCCCTGCTGCTCACCCTGGGGCTCGGCGTCAACGACTACTTCGTCTTCTACTCCAGCTGGTCGGACCTGCTGGGGCACGAACACGGGGCGGGTGTGATCCACCAGGGCTCGGCCGGGGAGAGCAGTCCCGGGCCCGCTGCCGGAAGCCCTCCCGGGCCCGGCCCCGGCCCCGGCCCCGGAAGCAGCCCCGTCGCCCCGGGCGGCCCGGCCGGCGTCCAGGTGCTCGGCCCGGCGGAGATCACCGGTGCGGGGTCGGTCAGCCGCGACCCGGCCCGGATCGGACGGCTGGAGCGGGTGCGGCTGCCCGGCGCGACCACCGGCCTCAGCACCGACGGTTACGTCTACCTGCCGCCGCAGTACTTCCAACCCGGCGGCGAGGCACGGCACTTCCCCGCCGTGCTGGTGCTGACCGGCTTCCCCGGCGACGCCGCCAACCTGGTCACCAAGCTCCGCTACCCGGCCGCCGAACTCGACCTGCTGCGCCACGGGGCGATGAAGCCGGCCGTCCTGGTGCTGATGCGGCCCTCGCCGACCATGCCCCGGGACAGCGAGTGCGAGGACATCCCGAACGGCCCCCAGGCACAGCGCTACTTCACCACCGACGTGCCCGCCGACCTGCGGGCCTCCTACCGGGTGCTGGACGGCACCGGGAGCCTGGGCATGGCCGGCGACTCGACCGGCGGCTACTGCGCGGTCAAAGTGGGCATGGAGCATCCCCAGGCCTTCTCGGCGGCGGTCTCGCTCTCCGGCTACTTCAAGGCGGCGGAGGACGTCACCACGGGTGACCTCTTCGCGGGCAGCCCCCAGCGCCGCGCCGAGGCCGACCTGAACTGGCGCCTCGCCCACCTGCCGATGCCGCCGCTCGCCGTGCTGCTCGCGGACAGCAAGGCGGACGGCAGCACCTACGCCGACTCCAGCGCCTTCGCCGCGGCGGCCCGCCCGCCGCTCGTGGTGGACCAGGAGACCGTCGACACCGGCGGCCACAACTTCACCACCTGGGACCGGCTGATCCCGCCCGCCCTCACCTGGCTCAGCGCCCACCTGCGCGACCCGGCGTAGCGGCGGGTCGCGCAGGTGGGCGCTGGCGGTGGGGCTCCCCTCCGTGGTGGGGCTCTCCCTCGTCGGCGAAGCCCCTGTCCGTCGACGAACAGCGGCCGGGCGACGAGCGGCGCCTATCGCGCCAGCAGGGGCAGCGGCGCGCCGGTCCGGGCCGGGAGTTCGAGGCGGGTGAGGAGCGCGGAGGGCGAGACCTCGACCACCCGGCAGCCGGCCCGGTGGCGGCAGTGGCGGGCGACCGAGCCGTGCCGCAGCGGGTTCAGCCGGCGGCGGGTGGCAGCGCCGAGGACGAGCAGGTCCTGCGGCCCGGTGACGGCACCGACCAGCGCGCGGCCGGGCTCGGAGTTGACCACCAGCGGGTGGATGACGAGGTCGGACGGGTAGCCCCCGTAGGCCTGCTCGAAGGCGATGTCGAGGCGCCGGCGGGCGGCGTGCTCCAGTTCGGCGAGCGGGCGCAGGCCGTCCCGTTCGTTCGCGGCCCAGGCGGCGACGGGCACCAGCACCGCCCGGCTCCGCGCCGCCTCACCGACGGCGTGGTAGAGGGCGGCCAGACTGCTCAGTGATCCGTTCAGGCCGACGATCACTCGGGTGGTCCCGGTCATCCCCGTTCGCCTCCGTCTCTCCGGCGGAACTCTCCGTCGAGTCCTGCCGGTTCGGAACTCCTTGCTTCGGATGACTCCAGTGAACCCCGGAACCGGACCGTCCGTGCGGGCGCTGACGCCACCATGACGCAGGTCCCACCGATCTTGACGGTCCCCTGGCGGCCGGGGTGTCCTCGCGGGTCGCGACCGAGGCCGGGCCCGCCCGGGTCGAGCGCGGCGCGGGGTGGCCCGGCACCCGGTCGGCCGGGGCCGCCGGGCGACCGGCTGTCAGGAGGGCGTCAAGGACGGGGGTCCGGGCGTACGCCCTGCGTCAAGGAGGGGTGCGGTCGGTGTGCGGAGGGTCTCCACTGAAGGAGCCCGGCCGCACCGGCCGCACCGGCCGCTCTCGAAGGGACCAGCCATGACCACCTCCACCGCCGTCGTCGACGTCGACCAGCCACTGGAACGGACGGTCCGCCTCGCATCCGTCACGTCGCGCCGGGACCGCCCGGAGCCGTCGGACCCGTCCCCGGCGGCCGACCGCGACCGCACCCGCCCGGCGCACTGCCGGCTCGCGCTGCACTACGAGGACTGACCACCCCGGCCCACCCGACCGCGCCCCGCAGGAGTCTCAATGGCCGAGTCAAGCCGTCTGCGCGACGTGATCGGGGGTGAAGACCCGGTTGTCGCGCAGGAGCGCCCACAGGACGCTTACCCGTCGGCGGGCAAGCGCGATGATCGCCTGGACGTGCTTGAGCCCCTCACCGCGCTTCTTCAGGTAGAAGTCCCGGTTGGGCCCGTCCTTGATGATGCTCGTCTGTGCGGACAGGTAGAACACCCTGCGCAGGCGGCGGCTGTAGCGCTTGGGCCGGTGCAGGTTGCCGGTGCGGCGTCCCGAGTCGCGCGGGACGGGCACGAGCCCGGCCGCCGAGGCCAGGTGGCCGGCGTCGGTGCAGGCGCTCAGGTCGCCGGCGGCGACGACGAACTCAGCGCCCAGGATCGGCCCGACGCCGGGGAGCGACTCGATGATCTCCGCCTGCGGGTGGGCGTGGAACGTGGCCTTGATCTGCTTGCCGATGCCTTTGAGCCGGTCGTCCAGCGCCAGGATCCGGGCCGCGAGGCCGGCGACGATCTGCGCGGCGATGTCCTCGCCTGGCAGCACGGTGTGCTGGGACGCGGCCGCCTCCAGAGCGGTTGCGGCCACCGCGTCAGCGCCGCGCACACCGCGGTTGGCGAGCCAGGCCGTCAGGCGGGCCCGGCCGCG